>DAIEFO010000071.1 GCA_027325475.1 Desulfobacteraceae bacterium
GATGTCGTCTGGCAATTCACCAGAATCGGATGCACCTGTCGATTTTTCGGGTCTCATGAATTTATATTATCTAACATCCTGACGGATATCTCATCATTCCTATCGGCCGGTATGCCCAAATCCGCCGACGTCCCGCAGGGTCGTATCCAGACTGTTCACCGCCACAAACGCCGCACGATAAACCCGGTGGATCACCATCTGGGCGATACGGTCGCGGCGGTGTATGGTATAAGGCTGTTTCCCCCAGTTGATCAGAGCGATCCGGATTTCGCCCCGGTAATCTGCATCGATGGTTCCGGGAGAATTTACCAGCCCAATGCCGTAACGCACGGCAAGGCCGCTTCGGGGACGAATCTGGGCTTCATATCCCTCGGGGATAGCCATGGAAAACCCTGTAGGCGCCAGAAAGATATCACCGGGCATGATTTCCACATCCTGTTCGACCGCGGCATACACATCCATCCCTGCGGAAAGCGGCGTCATATAACAGGGAAGCGGCATATCCGCATCCATTTCCGGATGCAGGCGGCAGATATGAATCACCGGAGACGCTTCAGAGGTCATGACGGCTCACCGCCCCATCATCTGCTCAAACGGCGCAGCATCCTGGATCGGACCGTAAAGCGTCAGAGACATGGGGGCATCGACAAACAGATCGTGAGCCAGCTTCCGGATGTCATCCGGCGTTACCTGGTCAATCTGTCGCAGGATTTCTTCCAGCGGCGTGTAACGCTTAAAATGAATCTCGCTTTGCGCCAGACGCACCATCTGATTGTCATTGCTTTCAGAAGCCATCAACAGATTGCCGCGGGTGAATTCTCTGGCATGGCTGAGTTCTTCTTCCGTAATAGGAATATCGGCAAGTTGCTTCAGCATATTTAGAATGAGGGATGTGGTTTCGGCAGCATTGGCAGGATCGACGCCCGCATAGGCGCCGACCAGCCCTGTATCCACAAAGGATGATACGAAGGAATAGACGGAATACGCCAATCCCCGCTGCTCACGGATTTGCTGAAACAGACGGGAACTCATATTGCCCCCCAGAACGGTGTTCAGCAGGGACATCACATAGCGCCTGGGGTCTGTGGTCGGCAATCCCGTTGCATTCAGACAAATATGCGCCTGTTCCATGTCTTTGGAATGCACATCCACGCAGGACAGCCGCTCAGGCGTCGGGCGCTGCGGGAAAACGTCTCCGGACGACGAAACCGCTTCAAACAAAGGCCCCACAATGTCCACCAGCCGACGATGCTCCACATTGCCGGCCGCTGCGATGATAATGCGATCCGGCTGATACCGGCGCTTGAAAAAACTGCGGATCGTCTGTGAATCAAATCCCAGAATATTATCGCGTGTGCCCAGAATGGAGCGTCCCAGCGCATGAGTTCCCCAGAAAGACATCGCCGCCAGTTGATGGACGTATTCATCCGGCGTGTCTTCCGTCATGCCGATTTCCTGAAAGATCACCGGACGCTCTCTTTCAATTTCAGCATCGTCAAACAGGGAATTCAAAAAAATATCCGACAGAATATCCGTCATGGTGTGCAGATGGTTCTGCATTACCTTGGCATGGTAACAGGTGGTTTCCATCGTGGTGAACGCGTTGGTATAACCCCCGATGGCATCGAAGGCCCGTGCGATTTCAACGGCCGTGCGGCGTTCAGTGCCTTTAAAGATCATGTGCTCGATAAAGTGGGAAAGGCCGTTTTCCGCGTCGGTCTCATCCCGCGAACCGACATTGACCCACACCCCCATGGAAACCGACTGCACATACGGCATCATCTGAGACAGAATCCGCACTCCGTTGGAAAGGACGGTCTTGTCAACCTGGCCTTCGATATTCAATGGCTTATGACTCCTCTTCCAGAACCGCTTTATGACTCAGCCGGATTTTACCGTCTCTGCCTATTTCAAGCACTTTGACCCTGAGGGTGTCGCCTTCTTTCACCACATCCGTCACTTTGGTCACCCTTTTGGTGGAAAGCTGCGAAATATGCACCAGGCCGTCCGTTCCCGGAGCGATCTGAACAAACGCTCCGAAATCCATGACCTTGACCACATGACCGTCATAAATACGTCCGACCTCAGGCTCTGTGACAATGGCGTTGATCAGTTTCAGAGCTGCATCGCCTTCAACCTTGGACACAGCGGCGATTTTCACCAGCCCCGTATCGTCAATCTCAACACGGGTATTGGTTTCAGACTGAATGGAACGGATCATTTTACCGCCCTGGCCGATAACGTCCCTGATTTTATCCGGATTGATCTTGATTGTCACGATCGCCGGCGCATACGGAGAAATAACCTCTCGGGGTTTATCGAGGGTCTCGAGCATTTTGCCCAGAATGTGCAATCTGCCGTTTCTGGCCTGCTCCAGCGCTTTTTCCATAATGTCTTTGGAAAGCTCGTGAATTTTGATATCCATCTGAAGCGCGGTAATGCCGTCACGGGTTCCCGCCACCTTGAAGTCCATATCTCCGGTGTGGTCTTCATCGCCCAGAATATCGGACAAAATGACGACGGTGTCGCCGTCTTTCACCAGCCCCATGGCAATACCGGCCACCGGCGCCTTGATGGGGACGCCGCCATCCATCATGGCCAGGGTTCCGGCGCATACCGTTCCCATCGAAGAGGAGCCGTTGGACTCCAGAACCTCTGAAACCACCCGGATCGTATAATCGAAATCCGCTTTGTCGGGCAACACTTTTTCAAGCGCCCGCGTCGAAAGCCCTCCATGCCCGATATCCCGCCGGCTGGGGCCGGAAAGCCGTTTGACTTCCCCCACCGAAAACGGCGGGAAATTATAGTGCAGCATAAACGGCCGGGATTCTTCACCAGCCAGGGTTTCCACCCGCTGCTCGTCCTGACCGGAACCCAGTGTCAAAACCCCCAGCACCTGCGTTTCTCCGCGGGTGAACAATGCGCTGCCGTGCGGCCTGGGGAGCAGACCGGTTTCACAGGTAATCGGGCGGATTTCATCAAATTGACGGTTGTCAATCCGTTTGTGTTCTTTAAGGATCAAGTCTCGGCAGATGGCTTTTTGAATGTCTTGGAGGATGCCTGCGATTTCTTCTTTCCGCGCAGCTCCCTCGTCTCCCAGTTCTGCTGTTACGGCTAGTTTCACATCACGAATCGCGGCGTATCTCTGAATTTTTTCCGGGATGCCAATGGCGGCCTTCAGGCGGGAAAGCGCCAGCGTATTCACTTTTTCCGCCAGTGTCGCATCAACTTCAGGTACGACATAAGCCCTCTTGGGCTTGCCGCAGAGTTCTCTGAGTTTTTTCTGAACCGCGATCACCGGCTGCATGGCCTGATGCCCAAAGAAAACAGCTTCCAGCATGTCCGCCTCACTCACGACATTGCCACCGCCTTCGACCATAACCACACCCGTTTCAGAACCTGCGACGATGATATTGATGTCGCAGGCTTCAAACTGCTGAATCGTCGGATTGACAATGAGCTTTCCATCAACGCGGCCAACCCGCACACAGGCGATCGGCCCATCGAACGGAATATCGGAAAGCTCCAGCGCAGAGGACGCGCCGATCATGGCCAGAGTATCCGGTTCATTTTCCTGATCCATAGACAGAACGGTTGCAATTACCTGGGTTTCGTAATGATACCCTTTGGGAAAGAGCGGACGTATGGGTCTGTCAATCAATCGGGCTGTCAGGGTTTCTTTTTCACTGCTTCTGCCGATTTCCCGACGGAAATAATTGCCGGGAATCCGGCCGGCCGCATAAATCTTTTCCATATACTCAACGGTCAAGGGCAGGAAATCTCCCCCCGTAGCTTCATGGACAGAAACCACCGTCACCAGAACAACTGTTTCACCGTACTGAACCAAGACGGCGCCAGACGCCTGTTTGGCCACTTTTCCGGTAGATATGCGCAACGGTTTATCTCCGAGCATTGCTTCGAGAACATGTTCCATACTTGCCTCCCTTTACCGTGAAATACTTTTTAAACCATAAAAAAGCATACAACTGCATAAATATTCTTCAGCTTTTCGCGTGATAACTTTTAGTGATGATAATGATCATCCTCATAATGAGCTTAGCCTGAAAATACACCGTAATCGCAGAGAAAGTACTAAATCTTCCCTCATGGTGCGATCACGGCAATACATAAGAAACCATATCAATTTCAAGCTATGATTATGCCTGTGGCATTATCTGCGCAGCCCCAGCGTTTCGATGATGGTGCGATATCTCTGAACATCCTTGTTTTTGACGTAGTTCAGAAGTCTGCGGCGTCTGCCAACCAGCATCAGCAAGCCTCTGCGGGAATGGTGATCTTTGGTGTGAATCTTGAGATGTTCCGTCAGATAGGTGATACGATACGTCAAAAGCCCCACCTGCACTTCGGGTGAACCGGTATCCGTATCATGGATTTTGTACTGATCGATCAATTTTTTCTTGTCTTCGGGTGTAAATACCACGGTGCAACTCCTCTTCAGTTTTTCAATAGTGAATGAGTGAATCCTGCTTCACTCTGCGGGCATTCATTTCGATGCGCCGGGAACTATTGGCCCCGGCATGCTGTTGTCATCCTCCTGCCGTCATAGCTGAATTTCGAGGTGATGAATGCGCCTTACCCCGAACTGAGTCATAACGACTTTTGACGGCTTCGTAAAAAAAGTCCGCTTGCTGCATTGCCTGCAAACTTTTTACGACAGCGTCATTTCTAACCTCATGCAAACGAACAGCAATAGGTGTATCTCTGAGACAAAGGCTCGTAACAGAGAACGGATAGTAACCGATTACTGTCATCCAGCACTTTTAAAAAAGACGATTCCGCCGTCATTACTGCGGCAGGGATATCCGTATCTGTGATTATCATGCCATATTTAAGCTTATCCGTCAAAGACTTATCCGCCTGAAAGCAGCTCATATCCGGCAGTGATTCAGCCATGCCGATGAGTCTCGAATCAATGTTTCCGTCTTCCACCTGCGTTTCTAGTTCCGAAAGGGTAATCGCATCGGCAAGGGTAAAGCGGCTGCTGGCGATTCTCCGAAGTTCCTGTAAGTGCGCGCCGCAGCCCAGCTTCCTTCCGATATCCGTGCACAGGGTGCGGATATAGGTTCCCGAACTGCAGGTAACCTCAAAGCGCACATATGGCAGCGTGATCTCCTGAATGTTGAGCCGGTAAATTTCCACGCACCGGGGAGGTTTCTGTACCGGTATTCCTTTACGGGCAAGCTTGTACAGGGGAACCCCCTGATGTTTCAATGCGGAAAATATCGGCGGCAACTGTTCCGTAATCCCCACGAAGGACGTCATTGCGGCCTGAATCCCGCTTTCAGAGATATCTCCTGTAAATCCAGTGGCAACCACAGTGCCCGTTACATCTTGCGTATCGGTCTCAACGCCCAGACAAAGCCTGGCGGCATAGGTTTTGACGCCATGTAACCAGAAGCGGGCCAGCCGAGTCGCCTGATTGATACAGACAATCAGCACGCCGGTAGCAAACGGATCCAGAGTTCCGGCATGTCCTACCCTCGCGGCGCCGGTCAGTCGTTTGACAACAGCGACGACACCAGCCGAAGACATGCCGGCGGGCTTGTCTATCACCAGTACCCCATTAAGGTATTGTGAGCCTTTGGCAAGCATTCGGATCATGCCACCGACTCGGCAATCCTGAGAATTCGCTCCTTGATTTCAGGCAAAGTGGATTCCAGACTGAACCCGGCTGCGCTTCGATGTCCGCCGCCGCCAAAAGATGCAGCAATGGCAGCTACATCCACACTGCCGTCTGATCGAAGGCTGATGTGGTAGGGATGTCGCTGCCCGTATCCGTTTTTTCTGCCCGCGCAACCATTCAACTGTTCCTGAATCATGACCGCCATTTTGACATCCTGGATGCGCCGGGCATAATTGATCAGCCCATCGGCATCCTCCGGCTGCGTCCCGGTTTCAGCCAGCATCTCACACGTCATCGTCATCAGAGACACCTTTCCATTCTCCGATATCTCAATGGAATCAAGCGCAAGGTTCAGCAACTTGATTCTTCCCAGAGAATACGTGCCATATACGCACTGCGCCACCTGATAAGGATCCACCCCGCAGGCAACCATGTTTTCACAGATTTCAAACGTCGTCTGGCTGGTATTCGAAAAGCGGAAGGAGCCTGTATCGGTCAGTATGCCCGTGTAAATACAGGTGGCGATATCTCGCGTAAATTCAACCCCCATTTTCCTGAACAATCTCCAGAGAATCTCCGTACAGGCGCACGCCTGAACGTCTATCAGCTGACAGGTGCCAAAACGGGTGTTGGTAATGTGATGATCAATATTGATGACTTCCGGTATCCGACTGACAAGCGCGGCTGTTTCGCCGATACGCTGCAGGTCTCCGCAATCCAGAATCACAGCGGTATCGTAGATATCGGCAGATGCCAGATGAGCCGTCACATGGTGTACCAGCGGCAGAAAACGATACACCGCCGGAATCGGACTTTCATTGTACAGCGTCACCTGTTTTTGTCGTCCAATTAACACCATGGACATGGCAATCAACGAACCGATGGCGTCTCCATCGGGAACGGCATGTGTGGCGACAAACACATTCTGACTGTTATTCAATAGGGTTATGAGGTGATCCATCTGTGGTAACAATTGATGTCAGTATCCTGTCAATGCGTGCGCCATAATCGAAAGATTCATCGTAGTAAAACCGGATATCCGGCACATACCGCAGTTCTATCTGGGAAGATAATGTCCGTTTGATAAAGCCCGCGGCGCTCTGAAAAGCCGCCTCAGCATCTTCATGGGTATATCTGCCCGGCGCCAGTGAAAAATAAACCCTTGCGTTGCGGAGGTCCTTGGACATCTTGACGCCGGTGATGGTCACCATATGCAGCCGCGGGTCGTGGATATCCTTCTGGAGGATGTCCGATATGATTTTCTGAAGTTCACTGCTGACCCTGTCTGACCGTGCAAACGTTTTCATAAATGCATCATCTCCATTTCGCTGTTAATGACAGATGCCATTTTGAATTCATGCGCCAGATTCAGTATGTTGTCCATTTTAGAATTGACCCGTTGACGACTGTTACCCACCAGAGCAAAACCAATCTCCGCCAGTTGATGAACGTCATTGCCCCCGACCTCTGCGACCGATGCGTTGAAATGATTCTGAATCTGATGGATGATGGACTTGACCACCGATCTTTTTTCCTTGAGCGAATGACATTCGTACAACCTGAATGTTATGATTCCGTATCCGATCACCATGACTTTCACCATCGGACAGGCATGCAACGGAGGAGGCCTCCGTTGCATGCCGATTTTCCAGCCTGCTATTCAACTTCGGGTTTCAGCTCTTCCATATAATAGCATTCAATGATATCGCCTACCTTGATATCATTATAATTTTCGATACCGATACCACATTCGTATCCGCTGACAACCTCCTTGACGTCATCCTTGTACCGTCTGAGGCTGCCGAGCTTGCCATCAAAAGCCACAATACCATCGCGAAGCAGGCGGATTTGTTTTCCCCTCTGGATTTTTCCGTCTGTGACATAACACCCGGCAATGGCGCCGACCTTGGGTACGTGGAAAATATCGCGCACTTCGGCGCGCCCCAGCACCCGTTCTTCAAATGTGGATTTCATCATGCCGACAATAGCGTCTTTGACATCCTTGATAACATTGTAAATAATGTTATAAAAACGCATATCTACATGTTCTTCAGCAGCCATCGCCTGAACCTTGGCGCTGGGCCTGACATTAAATCCGATGATAATAGCGTCTGACACTGTCGCCAGAGATACATCAGACTCTGTAATGGCGCCGGTGGCCGAATGCACAATATTGATATTCACTTCTTCGTTGGAAAGTTTAACCAGCGAATCCCCCAGTGCTTCTATGGAACCATGCACATCCGCCTTCAATATGATATTGAGGTCCTTGACCAGACCATCTTTCATCTGTTCAAAAAGTTTATCCAGACTCAGACGGCTGGTCTTGCCCAGATCCTTGGAGCGCTGTTTCTGGATACGATGCGAACTGACCTCTCTGGCGTCTTTTTCATCCGCCAGAACCACAAGCTCATCACCCGCCATCGGCACCCCCGAAAGGCCGATGACTTCAACCGGCATGGAAGGCCCGGCAGATTCCACCTGCACCCCACGGTCATCCAGAAGCGCACGCACCTTGCCGTAGTGTACGCCGCAGACAATAGCGTCTCCGGCGCGCAGTGTTCCCTGCTGCACCAGAACCGTGGCCACAGGCCCTCTGCCGACATCCAGCTTGGCTTCGATCACATGACCAAATGCCGGTCTGCCCGGATCCGCTTTTAACTCCATAACCTCAGCCTGAAGGAGAATCATTTCCAGAAGGGTATCAATCCCCTGGTTGGCCTTGGCGGACACCCGGACAAAAATGGTATCTCCTCCCCATTCTTCAGAAACAAGCCCTGCGTCTGCCAGCTCACGCTGAACGCGCTCCGGATCAGCCCCAGGTTTGTCTATTTTGTTGATCGCCACAATTATGGGAACATTGGCCACTCTCGAATGGTTGATCGCCTCAAGCGTTTGAGGCATAACCCCGTCATCGGCCGCCACCACCAGAATAACGAGATCCGTAATACTTGCCCCGCGGGATCTCATGGCAGTAAATGCCTCATGCCCCGGAGTATCCAGAAAAACAATCTGCCCTCTGTCTGTGGTGACGTGATAAGCGCCGATATGCTGTGTAATACCGCCGGCTTCACCCTCTGTCACACGGGTCTTGCGAATCACATCTAGAAGTGAGGTCTTGCCGTGATCCACATGCCCCATGATGGTGACTACCGGCGGTCTTCCAATCCGTTTTTCAGGATCTACATCCTCGAGCTTCATCAGCGTGTCTTCTTCAAACGCCGCCCGTTCCACCTCAAAGCTGAATTCAGTCGCCACCAGCACGGCGGTATCATAATCAATGATTTGATTCAGCGTCGCCATGACACCCATTTTCATCAGTTTTACAATAATTTCACTGGCCTTGACGCCCATGCGCTTGGCCAATTCTGAAACGGCAATGGTGTCATCCACTTTAATACGGCGCTTAATCGCTTTGGGTGTCGTGAGTAAGGGCTTTTGCAACACGGGCAATGCCTTACCGCCTTTGCCGCCTTTTTTCCCGGACTTTCGCATCCGCGGCGACTCTGAATACAGATCTACCCCCTCC
>DAIEFO010000072.1 GCA_027325475.1 Desulfobacteraceae bacterium
ATTCACAAATTCCAGAGTCGAATTCAGGCAGACGTAGTGAAAAGAATTGTCCTCAAACGGCAAATCCTCACCAACCCCTCTGTGCAGATCAACCCGTTGCCCCACAATCGAACGGGCGATATCGAGCATATAGGGAGAAGGATCCAGACCTGTCACCAGCACCCCTTTTTCAATAAACGGCAGCAGTCCGATGCCGGACCCACAACCGATTTCCAGCAGGGTTTTCCCGCGGGATGGATTGAGCATCTGAAGCATCAGGCGATTTTCGAGCGCAGCCGTTCTCTGGATTTTCGGATTCTGAATCCATTGTTCATAAGCTCTGGCAGTATTGAAGTCAAAAATATAACCCATGATCGCCATTATTCATAAAACTATGGGTAAATCAAGGGAAAAGCCTGAAAGAAGATTGTTACCATCTCACCGGCCACTCCGAAAATCATATAAAAATCAAAATGTTGAATTCATGGCTGGTGCCGATCGGCGCTTGATGGAATGATTCTGAATGCCTGAACGACACCATGACACTTGCAGGCGGTACTCAAAAGGACGGGAAATCGCGACGCCAGAACCTCAGCAAGGCCGTCCCACAGGCTTTGCGGACGCAAACCTCCGATTCCCGGCGCCAGTTGCTGACTTTGAAGCACCACATTGACAAATGGCGGACAGCAAAGAGATTGAAGCCTCTGATGCAGTATCAGCGTTCTGGGTTGACGGGTATGGGTACAGATATCTGAAGGTTCCGGACAGTTTTCAGGACAGATGAAAGACGCGACGCTGACAAATATCTCGCCTGACTTCCCGGAGTGGACATTGGGAAGCGATCGTTTGACAGCTTCCGGAATTTCGACAGGCTCCATCCGATGTTCAGACAAAAGCCTCAGGCGCATCCATTCAAAAGCCAGGTGAACAGGTATCACCGGGATGATCCAGTCGGGTTCTGCACCATTTTTCAGGTAATGATACAGATATGAAACACCATCCATACATATTGTGGTAACTGTGGGATGATCAATGGCCGCACAAGCCTGCGAAGAATGGTCCACCACGGTGACTGCTGCCTGTGGATAATGGCGTTTCATGGCGCTTACCGCTTTTTTCCCGAATCGCCCTGCCCCGATAATCCAGATATTCTTCATAGTCCACCTCAAACCGGCTGATTATGAAATGATGATGTTCTCGTAAAAAATCAAATTTCGGACGACTTCGTAAAAAGTTCGCAGGCAAGGCGCGCAAATCCTGAGGAATGAAGCGTAGTTGTGGTACGCTGCAATGACGAAAGATGCGGCGCAACGCAGCGTGCGGACTTTTTACGAAGCCGTCAAATGATGATATCGCAGCCACCAACCGTATGCAACAAACATAAGCCTCACAGGTCACCGTCTCCTGTCAATGAAGTGACGCAAAAGGCCAGAAGGCATCCTGTTCCGGCAGCTTTGCACCTTTGTGAACAGATCGTATATTTAATAATTTCAAATCGCTAAACAAATCAATTTCGTCATTGGCATCAATATTGCTTTCTACTTCAGCAACATCATCAACAGAAAGGACATGCGATATGGAACCCATGGGACTATTCAATCAAACATTTTCGGTTCTGGAAAAAAGTCTGAACCTGCGATCCGAGAAACACAGTTTGCTGGTTTCTAATATCAGCAACATGGATACGCCCAATTTCAAGGCATTTGACGTCATGGTGAAAAAAGAGATGCAAAAGGCTGACCAGAAAGACGGAAAGCTGAATCTGTTTCAGACCCAGCCGATGCACTTTGCGCTGCCGGGACTCTCGAATGGAGAGCACCCTGAAGTCATTCAGGTCGAGGAGCCCCAGTACAATTTCCGGGAAGACGGCAACACTGTGGACATTGACAAAACCATGACAGAGATGTCAGAAAATGGTCTTCTTTACAATGCCTCCGCTGAGATGATTACAAAAAAATTTCAATCATTGTCAAAAGCTATCAGTGGAACAGTGGGGTAATTATGGATTTTTTTAACGCGATACAAACCAGCGCGTCAGGATTGTCGGCACAGCGGCTCAGAATGAATCTGGTATCCAGCAATCTGGCCAATGTAAATACCACACGGACACCCCAGGGCGGCCCTTATCAGCGTCAGGAGCCTGTTTTTGCTGCAACGCCGGTATCAGGCAAGTTCAGTGATGTCATGAACGCGGAACTGAACGGCAAGCCAACGGATGTGCAGGTGGCGGATGTCGTCAATGATCAGCGAGCGCCCATCATGAAATATGACCCGCAGAATCCGGATGCCAACGGTCAGGGCTTTGTAGCCATGCCCAATATCAGTGTTGTGGAGGAAATGGTGAACATGATGTCCGCCTCCCGAAGTTATGAGGCCAACGTAACAGCCATTTCGGATTCAAAAAACATGGTGCTGAAAGCACTTGAAATAGGAAAGTGATATGGAGCCGCTTCAATTAAATACCCAAACATTTTTCCCTGTCAATCCATCACCGCAGTCATCGCCTCAAGCTGGCGATGCCACGGAAGCATCTTTTGGCGAAATGCTCAAGGAACATCTGAAGGAAGTCAATCACCTCCAGAATGCTGCGGATACCGCCGCCCAGAATCTGGCCTCTGGCAAGGATGAAGATGTTCATAACACCATGATCGCCATGGAAAAAGCCAGTGTGGCATTTCAACTGACCATGCAGGTAAGAAACAAGGTCATCGACGCCTACCAGGAAATCATGCGGATGCAGGTTTAGCGAGGAATAATATCCATGCAGCTAAAAAGCGCTTTTACGCAATTACAGACAATTTACAGTGGGTTAAGCCTGAGCCGGAAAATCGCCCTGTTCTCCGTTGTTGCAGGAGTTCTGGGAGGTTTTGCCCTGATTTTGTTTCTCAGCGGCAGACCGGATTATCAGGTGCTGTTTTCGGGTCTTTCCGCCGAAGATTCCGGTGCTGTCATCGCCCAGCTCAAGGCAAAAAAAATTCCCTATCAGGTTTCATCCAACGGCGGCGCCATTCTCGTACCCAAAGAGAAGGTGTATGAAACCCGAATGGAACTTGCTACTGCCGGACTGCCGCAAGGCGGTGGCGTGGGTTTTGAAATTTTCGATCATTCAAAACTGGGAATGACGGAATTTGTCCAGAACGTCAATTATCTGCGAGCGCTTCAGGGAGAACTAACCAGAACCATCGACTGTTTTGAAGAAATCGAAAGCTCCAGGGTTCATCTCGTCATTCCGCCCAAAACCCTGTTTGTCGAAGATGAAGAGCCGGCCAGAGCCTCCGTGGTCATCAAGTTCAAGCCTGGAAAAACGCTGACATCGGATCAGATACAGGGAATCATCCATCTGATTTCATCGAGCATCGCGGGATTGAAGCCTGAAAACGTTACCCTTGTAGATACTTACGGCAATCAAATCGGAGAAAAAAAAGAAAAAACCGAATTTGAAAGAATCAGAGCGGATCAACTGGCGTATCAGGAAACCGTGGAGCGGAATCTGGAACGGCGGGTAAAAACGATGCTGGAAAATGCGTTGGGACCAGACAAAGCCATTGTCCGGCTGTCAACATCCATGGACTTTAAAAAACAGGAAAAAACCGAAGAACGTTTTTATCCGGACGACAAAGTCGTGCGCAGCGAACAGCTTTTAAATGAATCCACCACAAATCTGAACAGGACGCCCGCGGGAATACCGGGCTCCAATGCTGCAATGGCAGCCAATAATCAGCAGGCGCAGGCAGCAGGCGCAGCCGCCAATGTAGCCGGTGCGTCGAATACAACGGCCACTGCATCCACAATACCTGTGAATCAAAAGAAAAACCAGACCGTTAATTACGAAATCGGAAAAGTGACAAGCCACACCATTGAACCTATCGGCCAGATCAGCAGGCTTTCAGTTGCCGTACTGGTAAATGGCACTTACAAAACGGTCACCGATAAAAATGGGAAAACATCGCAGCAATATGTTCCTCGAAGCCCTGAAGAAATCGACAAAATAAAAAATATTGTCATGCGCGCTGTGAACTATTCGTCTGCAAGAGGCGATGCAATTGAAGTCGCCAATATTCCTTTTGAAAATCCAGGGCTCATGGATGCAGGAAACAAGAGCCCTGGCGGCGGCTGGATTTCCACGCTGATGCAATATTCGGTATATCTCAAGTATCTGTTTTCAGGAATCTTTATGGTGCTGACATTCATCTTTGTCATCCGCCCCATGATTCAATGGCTGACCACGGATGCCCCCAGAAACATGGATTTACTGGGATCATTTCCCCGAACCGTTAACGAGCTTGAAAAAGAGTACGGCGCCGGCGAAGGCGAATCTGCATCCATGTCTCTGCCACTGGCCGATCAGCTTTCTCAGTTGGCGCTGGCGGATAATCAGGCCTTTATTGAAGTGCTGAGGGAGTGGATGAAGCAGACATGACGGCTTCATAAAAAGGCTATGTTGCGCTGCAATGACGAAGGGTTTACACGCTTTGCCTGCGAACTTTTTACGAGTCTCATAAATACCAGTAACCATCTTCCAGAGGAGTTCAAACTATCACTATGGACAAAACGCCGCTGACAGGAGCATTGAAAGTCGCCGTTCTGATTCATTCAATGGGAGAAAAAGCATCCCGGGAAATTCTGAATCACATGGGTGAATCGGAAAGACAGATCGTTCAGGAACATCTGAAAAAAATAGATTCCATCCCTCCCGAAGTGGTAGAACAAATTGCTCGGGAATTTGCGGCGCTCATTGAAAAGATTAAAAACCGGCAATCGTTAAGCCGGATTCTGAATGAACCTGCAGAGGGAGATGATGCAGAAGCCACAACTGACGTGCTTCCGGAAATATCGCCGGAAGAAATGGCTGCGTCAGCTCAGGGTGGAAGCAGACCCTCTGATGAAACCGAAGATGAGACGGGTGATGAAGAAAATGCCTTGAAAGCGCTTCAGTCCATAGAGCCGGATCAGCTTGTCGAATTGATCAAGGATGAGCACCCACAGACCATCGCTGTAATAATTGTTCATCTGAAACCGGAATCCGGCAGCATTGTACTGTCCAGTCTCCCGGATAATCTCAAGCTGGAAGTGGCCATGAGGATTGCCAGGATGGATAAGATTCTATCCGGGATGGTGACGGAAATTGATCATGTTTTTCGGGAAATCATGAAAAAGAAAAAGTCATCGGTCACTCATAAAACCGGTGGCGTCAGCCATCTGGCGGAGTTGTTGAATATGGCGGATGGTTCTGCAGGGGAAATGATTCTGGGTGAAATCGAGGAAGTCAATCCGGATCTGGCGGCACAAATCAAGCAAATGATGTTCGTGTTTGAAGATCTGATTCTGGTGAACGACAAGGGCCTTCAGAAAGTGCTGCGCAGGGTTGAAACCCAAAAACTGGCGCTGGCGCTTAAAGGCGCTTCGGAAGAAGTTAAAAACAAGATATTCAAGAATATGTCAGAACGCGCAGGTGTCATGCTCAAGGAAGAGATCGAGGCGGTTGGCGCTGTTCGAATGAAAGATGTTGAAGATGCGCAGCAAACCATCACCAAGATCATTCAGGAACTGGAAGCCAAGAACGAAATTATCATCAGCGGCCGGAAAGGAGGCGATTATATTGCATGATATCTTCAAAAAACTGGATACCATTTCAGATTCCGGCGCCGCTTTATGCCCCTATTTATTTCCAGAAATAATGAAACATGCAGTAACAGCGAGCGAAAAAGTTTCTGAAACGCCGGACAGTTCTTTTCAGCGTATTTTTCTCAGCTCCGAAGCGGTTCAGAAATCCTTCAAAAGCGATTATACAATTGATTTGCAGGCCCAACCGGAACCTGAGAATACACAGGAAGCCTGCCAGAAAATCATCGATGAGATGACGCAGGCCAATCAGCAAAAGGAAGCGGATGCCTACCAGCGGGGAATACAGGAAGGGCAGGAAACCGGATATGCCAAAGGGCAGAAAGAAGGATATGCCGCAGGACAAAACGAAGGATATGCCAAGGGATATGAAACCGGAGCAGCCGAAAGCCTGAAAAGCATCGAGTCGGCATTGCACATGCTGCAAACCGCTGTGAAGGACTTCCATGATCTTCAGAAAAAAATCGAATTGCAGGCTGAAAAGGAAATCGTCACGTTATCCCTTGCCATCGCCCGGAAAATCATTCTTCAGGAACCCTCCATAAATCCTGAAATGATTGTTCGAACCGTCCAGAATGCTCTGACGGCCGTGACCGTACATCCGCCGCTTTCGATCCGGATTCATCCTTCAGACGCCGGTCATATTTCGGAACATCGTGCTCAATTGCCCGTTGAAGGCGAGGTTTCCTTTATTGCAGACGCCGCGATCACTCCGGGGGGCTGTGTAATCGAAGGCGCTTCCGGTGATATTGATGATAGAATCGAAACGCAGATTCAGATCATTGAGGAGACATTTGCCCCAAGGCTGGAAAAAATCGATAAGGAGCTTGCAGAACCTGTATGACCGTATTATCCGGCTTGCAATATTATCATGGCCTTCTGGATCAGGTCGATCTCACAACCGCCACCGGCAAGGTAACGCGAGTGGTGGGTCTGGTTACCGAATCGCTGGGACCGGCGTCCTACCTGGGAAGTGTCTGTGATATTTATCCTCCGGGAACAAACCGGAAAATCAGCGCGGAAGTACTGGGATTCAGGGACAATGCGGTATTGATGATGCCGCTGGAAGATATTCGAGGTATCAGCCCGGGAAGCCGGGTCGTCGCGGGAAAACAGAAAGCTAGTATTCCGGTCGGTGACGCCCTTCTGGGAAGGGTCGTTGACGGCATCGGAAATCCCATTGATGGCAAGGGGCCGATTCTTTGCCATCATGAATATCCAATCTATGCAGAGCCGATGAATCCTCTTGAACGAAACCGTATCCAAAGACCCTTGGACCTGGGCATCCGGGCTATCAATGGCCTTCTGACCGTGGGCTGCGGACAGCGCGTGGGAATATTCGCCGGATCAGGAGTTGGTAAAAGCGTCTTGCTGGGGATGATCGCCCGCAGAACCGCCGCAGATGTCAATGTCATTGCGCTCATCGGCGAACGCGGCAGGGAAGTGAATGAATTTATTCAAAGAGAACTCGGCGAGGAGGGCCTGAAACGCTCCGTTCTGGTGGTGGCCACATCCGATCATCTTCCGCTGATCCGTCTGAGGGCGGCATTTATCGCCACCACCATCGCTGAATATTTCAGAGATCAGGGGCTGCAGGTCAATCTGATGATGGATTCCGTTACCCGGTTTGCAATGGCCCAGCGTGAAATCGGCCTGGCACTGGGAGAGCCACCGACATCGAAGGGCTACACACCGTCCGTATTCACCCTGCTGCCCAAGCTCCTGGAACGCGCAGGCACATCATCGAACGATGGTACAATTACAGGACTTTATACGGTTCTGGTCGAAGGCGATGACATGAACGAACCCGTCGCGGACGCCGTTCGCTCCATTCTGGACGGACATATCGTTCTCACACGGGATCTGGCCATTCAGAACCACTATCCGGCCATTGACATCCTGCGGAGTATCAGCAGGGTCATGAGCGACATCGCATCTCCCGAACACAAGAAAGCCGCCGGCGCCTTCAAGTCGCTGCTGGCGACATACCGAAAAGCGGAAGATCTGATCAATATCGGTGCTTACGTTCCCGGCAGCAATCCAAAAATTGACCATGCTATCAGTATGATAGACAGCATCACCCGATATCTCCAGCAGGGAATCGAAGATAGAGCCAATTTTGAGGAAAGCGTTCAGCACCTGGAAACCATGTTTAAATCCTGACCGTTCAGCACGCATTCAAAGGAAATCATATCATGGCCGCATTCAAGTTTTCACTGGAAGCGTTGTTAAATCATCGGCTGCACCATGAGGAAGTCATTCAGAAAGAACTGGCGGCCTGTGAGTGCAAGGTTCGGGAAGAAAAATCCGTTTTGCGCCAAATGCAGCATGACAAGAATCGCACCATCCAGGAATTCAATCACAAACAGCTTCAGGGACTCTGTATTTCAGAACACATCGTTTATGATCGCTTCTTCGAATGTCTGACACAAAAAATAGCAATTCAGCATGAAAAGGTGGCGGAATTCGAAACACAGTATGCTCAAAAACGTGATGAACTCATTGAAGCCGTTAAAAAACGGAAAACCATTGA
The DNA here is from genome assembly GCA_027325475.1 of Desulfobacteraceae bacterium. Lineage (GTDB taxonomy): Bacteria > Desulfobacterota > Desulfobacteria > Desulfobacterales > Desulfatirhabdiaceae > RAAP-1. The sequence continues at coordinate 8,135 of DAIEFO010000072.1, forward strand.
AAAGCTCAGAGAAAAGAAACTGGCGCTGTTTACCGGAAACATCATGAGACTCAACCAGGAATTTCTGGATGAGGTCGCCATCAGCCGGTTTAACAAAAAACCCTATTAATTATGAGGCCATCAATCATGATGAACAATATCATTGCCGCAATCACAACGGGCGATATTTCCGGGTCCGGTAAATCCCAGACAGTGAAGGAAGGACAGGGAAGCGGGACGTCTTTGTCCGCGGACGCCTCGGGCTCTCAGTCTGATAATTTCGGGTCGATGCTCTCCCTGATAGGCACCATTGTTTCAGGAGCAGATAATTCATCCGCAACAGGCTCGACACCCACGCCTGCGTCATCGAAACAGGAGATATCATCTAAACGCAACGCATCCGACGATTCGCAGTTGATGTCCATCATGGCTGGTCTAATGGGCGTCATCACGCCGCAGCAGGCAATAACCCAGAAGGCATCTTTTCAGCAGACCGCCGGTATGGACTGCGCCGCCGAAACACCGTCTGACAAGGGCGCAACTCCGGTGACAGCTTCGTCTCAGCCACTTTCTGACACGACCAGCTCCGCAACCAGCGCCACTGCCGCCGCCGCAATGTTGCCCGGCGCGGATAAACTCGGCATCCCGGTGACAGCTTCATCTCAGCCACTTCCTGACACGACCAGCTCCGCAACCAGCGCCACTGCCGCCGCCGCAATCACCACTGACGGGAATACCGCCGTCACGGCTCCTGCTGAACCTTCTGATGACAGCATAACGCATTTACCAACAGCAGCACATACGGCCACATCTGGAAAAACAGCCTCCTCCGGATCACTTCAGGCAGCGATGGGCCCGAACGCACAAAACACCGGAAACCCTGCTTCACAGAGCATCATACAGTCCGCTGCCGCTGTACCCGCTGAGCGAAGACGATCTGGCCGGGCACCCCGGCGCGCACGCGGCCACCGGCGGCCACCCCACCCTGCTTGCCGCCTTCCTGCGCGGCACGCCCGCCGACCGCTCGCTGGACGCGCACCTGACCCACCTGGG
>DAIEFO010000073.1 GCA_027325475.1 Desulfobacteraceae bacterium
CTCGGCGATGCCGGAATACGAATTCGCCGTCCAAATTGCTGGGAAAAGCCGTTGCTGCTGGACTGGATACGCACGCATTTTATCGCGTCATGGACGCTGGAATGTGAAATTGCTTTTACCGCCCGCCCGCCATCGTGTTTTATCGCGGTTCATCAAGGCGCCATAGAAGGGTTTGCCTGCTATGACTGTACCCGTCTGAATTTTTTCGGCCCGACCGGCGTAGTGGAACATGCCAGGAGCAAGGGAACAGGAACGGCATTGCTGCTTTCATGTCTCCACGCCATGAAAGACAGGGGATATGCCTACGCCATCATCGGCGGCGTAGGTCCGGAGGCCTTTTATACCAAAACCGTCGGCGCCACCCGGATCGAAAGGTCCTCTCCCGGAATTTACGATTTCAGCCTTCTTCAGAGATAAGGCTTCAGGATTTCACCACCTATCTGGGATATTCTCTCGATATGAAAAAACCGCGGCGGGAAACTGTCCGTCGCCATTATGACAGGTAAACAAACAGCTATGAACGACTACACCACCACCATTTCGCTGCTGTGCTGCAGCAATGTATTTATGACCATTGCCTGGTACGGACATCTTAAAAACCTCAACCATAAACCATGGCTTGTCGCTGTGTTTGTCAGTTGGGGAATCGCCTTGTTTGAATATCTGCTTCAGGTTCCTGCAAACCGTATCGGTCACGAGGTCATGAGCCTGGGCCAGCTCAAGATTCTGCAGGAGGTAATCACCCTGACCATTTTTGTGCCGTTTTCCGTCCTTTTTATGGGGGAAAAACTGTCCCTGGACTATCTCTGGGCCGGCCTTTGCATGATGGGCGCCGTATTTTTTATTTTCAGGGGCAAATTCGGTGTACTATGAAAAAAACCGCAGCGCCGCCAACCGATATTTTCGAAAAACTCAAGCGCACCCGATCCCTCATTCGAAACCAGACAATCCCTCAGGATATATTTTTTCAGCTCGATTTTGATGATGGCGGCGCTTATATCCGTGTGGTCAACCGTCAGAACGAACACGTCGAAGCCAGTTATGAATATTATTCCGGCCCCACACGGGAAGTGCTTAAATTCATCGAAAAGATAAAAAATCAGTCCGGCTTTCGGATCGACTGGAACAAGAGCCATGAACATGTTTATATCGAAGAAAACGACTATCTGTTCTGGCCGCTGCGCCACTGCAGCAATTTTGTAGACAGGGACTTTACCTCCATCCGGTTTTCCGAATCGGATGGCCGGATCCGTATGCAGATCGCCGACAACGGCAGGGGAATGCTGATATCTCGCCTGTTTCTCTCTCACGAAGGAGAACGCATCGAAGACATTATGCTGCTTAATGACAGCCATGTCTATGTGAAAGGCGTTATCTATCCGGTTCAGCCCCTTGGCGGCAATTACAAGGTATTGAATCTTTTTCAGACCACGCTCCCGCCAGCGATTCTTGAAAAATATCTGTCTCTGCTCTTCTCGTATTTCAGCAATATCTCCATCCGGTATCAGGACTACACGACGATCGCCGGCGAGCCCAAACAAACACGGCCCACCCTGGTGATCGAAAAGGTGGACAAAGAAAACGCCCTGCATCTGAAGGCATGCACTTCCCTGCCGGGCTTCGATCCGGATTTTATCGAAGAGCATGACATTTCCCAGGCAGTCTCTGTCAATGACCTGGAGAAAAAGATCATTGTCTCCGAAGTTCAATACGATGCAACCCTTGCCGCCTTTTCTGAAATCGAGAAACTGCTGAAAAAGCATCAGCGGGCGCTTAAAAATGACGCCGAGTTCTTCGTCAACAATAACCTCTTTATCATCAGCTCATCGTTGGCCAGCGCCTTTATCCACGCGGAACTTCCCCGCATTATTGAACGCTACGCCATCTTGGGCGCTGAAAAACTGAAATCCTACAAGATTAAGACCGTAACCCCCAAATTGTCGCTCTCGCTGTCTCACGGCATCGATTTTCTGGAAGGCGACGCCAGCCTGGAAATCGAAGGCTTCACGCTGCCGCTGTTTGACGCCCTGAATCAGTACAAAACCAACACTTACATCACCCTGAGCGACGGCACCCATGCCATTGTCAATCAGGATTATATGAACCGGCTGCTCCGCCTCTTCAAAAAACAGAAAAACAAGGTCAAGGTTTCTTTTTTCGATCTGCCGCTCGTTGAAGAGATGATTGACAGCAAAATAGCCGAAACGGCTTTCAAAAAATCCCGGGAAATCTTTCTGGGATTTAACAAACTGGCGGCTTCCAAATGCAAATTCCCTGATGTCAGCGCCCAGCTCAGAGACTATCAGAAGCAGGGGTATCAATGGATGCACTATCTGCACCAGCACCACCTGGGAGGCTGCCTTGCCGATGATATGGGGTTAGGGAAAACCCTTCAGGCCATCACGCTTCTGGCCGGCATTTATCCGGAGCAGCCCAGGCCTTCGATCGTCATTGTTCCGCGGAGTCTGCTGTTTAACTGGGAAAACGAAATACTGAAGTTCAAGCCCGATCTCACCTATGCCATTTATCATGGCGGCAGCCGGGATATGGATGCGGCGATGGGAAAAAATCTGATCATCACCACCTACGCCATGATCCGAAACAGCATCAAGGAGTTTCAGGAAAAACAGTTCTATTATATCATTCTGGACGAGTCCCAGAATATTAAAAACCTGAATTCCCAGATATCCAGAGCCGTAATGCTTTTGGACGGCGAACATCGTCTGGCGCTGAGCGGAACGCCCATCGAAAACAACCTGAGTGAACTGTATGCGCTGTTTCGTTTTCTCAACCCGTCCATGTTCGGTTCTTCCGATGAGTTCACCCGTAATTACGTTGTTCCGATTCAGAAAAACAACGATAAAGACGCCTTGTTCGAGTTGAAGAAAAAAATTTATCCGTTCATCCTTCGGCGCCTGAAAAAGGATGTTCTCGATGAATTGCCGGAAAAAGTGGAACAAACCCTGTATGTGGATATGAACGATGAGCAGAAGCTGTTTTATGAGCAGCGTCGCCGTTTTTATCACGAAACCGTCAATGCCCAGATTGCCGCCAACGGCATTCAGAAATCCCAGTTTTTCATTTTGCAGGCGCTGAGCGAGCTGCGTCAGATTGCCAGCATTCCCGAATACAAGAGCGATAACGGCATCGTCTCGACCAAACGTGAAGTACTGATGGAGCAGATTCTGGATCTGGCCGCCAATAACCACAAGGTTCTGGTATTCGCCAATTTTCTGAATGCGCTGGACGGTATCGCCGAAGATATGGAAAAAGCGGGCATTGATTATCTGCTCATGACAGGTGCAACGCGTGATCGCAAACAACTGGTCGAACGTTTTCAGGAAGATGATGCCTGCAGGGTGTTTCTGATGACGCTGAAAACCGGCGGCATCGGGTTGAATCTGACGGCCGCCGACTATATCTTTATCTTCGACCCCTGGTGGAACCGCTCCGCCGAAAACCAAGCGATTGACAGAACCCATCGCATCGGGCAGGACAAGACCGTCTTCGCTTACAGGCTGATTACGCGGGGCACCATCGAAGAGAAAATTCTCAGGCTGCAGGAGCAGAAAAGTGAACTGTTCGACCGGCTGATTTCCAGCGACGGCGCGTCCATCAAATCGTTAAGTGAGACCGATGTGGAATTTGTTTTAGGAGGCGGCGCATGCTGATCCGTAAAAAAAAAGCGCCGGACACCGGTGTTAACGTCATTTCCGAACCCTTATCCGAACTCGAAAAAATCATTGACGGTGCTTATAAGGCGTCAAGACTTAAAACCGTTTATCTGCTTTATCTGCAACAGATATTCCCCAAGGAAACCTTTGGATTTGACAAGAATATCCCGGACACCAAACCGGTCAAGCGAAAGCTGGTCTGGGCGTTGGCGCAAACATTTTCAAACAGAGCGCTGTTTCAGAAACTGAGGAACATGCTCCATCCGGGGGTTCTTGAAGTATTGCACAACCTGGTATGGGAACAAAATGAAATACAAATCGGATCGCTGCCGCCGTCATTGAATCCGCCGATCATCAGCAAGGATTTTCTTTCGACTGATTTTTATGATCCCAACTATTCCATTATTCCTGAAAACATTATTCGGATCACCAAATTTTTTACAGGCTCGATTTTTCTGCCGGATATGATACGGTGCCTGTTAAAGCAATATCTGACACCTCCGCGGGAATATTTCCTGATCAGCCGTGACAATATCCCCAAAACCGGTTTCCTGTATGAAAATCAAAACCGGGTGCTTTCCCAGCTTTATCTGCTGAGCACATACATCACCCAGACCCATTTAACTTTTTCTGAACACACGGGAAATGTAGGCAAATCCGAGTTATTGCGGATAGCCAAAGATTGTGGAACCCATGAGTTTTATGATAAAACTGCACCGGAACTCAAAACGATGGCTGTTCGGCTGATGGTTGATTTTCTCCGAAGAACGCCTGTTGAAGAAACTCTGGAGCCTCATATTTGTCTGCAACGGCTGTTTCAGCAATTTTTTACAACCGTCGATGTTGAAAACGGATTCCTGTTGACCCGGCTGCTTTCACATCTCAGTGGTCTGAACATGGTTCTATGTTATGGCAAAGAGATGAAAGAAAAAGAAGCAACGGTTCGTGTCTCCCTTCAAAACCTTCTCAGACAATTGACGCCAGGAGCCTGGTATTCTGTCCAGAATCTCCTGAATTACTGCAGGTACCATGATGTGATGCTGGATATCATCAACAGACGGCTTGCACAAAATGCCCTGACAGTGGCGCTTCCGATATATCATGATTCAAGATATATCGGATACCAGCATGCAGAAGTCTCAAAAAATTATACGGATGTTGTCATCATCCCGTTTTTTAAAGCGTTCCTGTTTTTTCTGGCGGCATTCGGCATCGTGGATATTGCATATGATTATCCCGAAAATAAACAATTCCAGAAAAGAAACTCCAAATATCTTTCTGTTTTCGACGGACTTCAGCACATTCGTTTAACGCCGCTGGGAGCGTTTGTTATCGGACAGACGGAAGGTTTTATCTCAAATATCCGGCAGGAAACCGCACAGATTCTGCTGGATGAAAACCGCCTGCTGATTTATCTGGATGGAAATGACGCTGTCAAGGCCCTGCTTCTGAAACAGTTTGCCGATCCTGTCTGCGGCAATACATACAGCGTCACTTACGACACCTTTTTGAAATCCTGCAAGACAAACGCGGATATCGAACATCGATTCGAACTCTTCAAAAACACCGTCGGGCGGAATATCCCTCGAATATGGCAGGACTTCATTGACGACATCCAAAAAAAGATCAATCCCCTGAAATTCAAGGAAGAGTTCATGGTGTTTGAAATCAAAAAACATCCGGAGCTGATTACACTGATATCTCAGGACGAACTGCTGCGTCAATATGTGCTGAAAGCCGAAGATTACCATATCATTATCCATCGTTCCCACCTGAACAAGGTGGTAAAACGCCTGGAGCCATTTGGTTTTTTTATCCATCATCTCTTTGCCGCAAGCAAACAGACGGCTTTGGACGGTTACGGCGGCAATGGCTTGATAAACGGATAACCCATTGACAAAAAGGAACAACGGATGTCAGATTCAGACAGAAGCACGGATGACGCCAGAGAGCGGCGTAAAATCAAATCCGTCAAAACCATGAAAGACATCATGACCCGCTATTACATCGATGCCAAAACGGCCGATCAAACGGGCAAAAAAGTAGCGTGGATCACTAGCGGCGGACCGGTGGAGCCACTGATTGCCATGGATGTCATTCCGGTGTATCCGGAAAATCATGGGGCCATGATCGGCGCATCAAAGATGGGGGACGCCCTCTGTGAGCAGGCCGAAGCGATGGGATATGCCGGCGATCTGTGCTCCTATGCACGGGCGGATATCGCATGCGCCACAGTGCAGGGCGGACCTATCGGCGGCCTCCCGCGACCGGACATGCTCATCTGCTGCAACAACATTTGCGGTACAGTTTTAAAATGGTATGAAATTCAGGCCAGATATTTCCAGGTTCCGTTATTTATCCTGGACACCCCTTTCTGCCATACGGAATTTTCCGTGGAAGCCCATCGGTATGTCCGCCGACAGCTCGACGACTACATCCTGTTTCTGGAAAATATCTGCGGGAAAAAATGGGATCCGGATCGGCTGAAAGAGGTGGGCAGGCTTTCCATCAAAGCGCAGCATCTCTGGAAAGCCGTTCTGGATACCGCCGCCAGCAGACCTGCTCCGTTGAGCGCTTTTGACGCATTTTTCCATCTGGCGCTGATTGTCACACTCAGAGGCACCCAGACGGTCGTGGATTATTATACAGAACTGCTCAGGGAAATGAACGAACGGGTTGCCGCAGGCATTTCCGCTATCCCCGAAGAAAAATACCGGCTGCTCTGGGATAATCTGCCGATCTGGTACCGAACCCGGTGGCTGTCCGAAAAATTCGCCGCTCATCACGCCTGTCTGGTTGCAGACACCTATACATCCTCCTGGTGCAGCTCGCTCAACTACATGGATGAAGGTGATTTTTTAAACTCCATGGCCGAAGCCTATACTCGCGTTTTCATCAATATCGGAACCGATCAGATGGCGGATATCGTCATTGACATGTGCGATCATTATCAGGTGGACGGCCTGGTGATCCACTCCAATCGAAGCTGCAAACCGTATTCTCTGGGACAGTACGACATTCAGCGGATTGTCCGGGAAAAGCGCGGTCTGCCGTCCCTGATCATCGAAGCCGACATGACGGATTCCCGCAATTTTTCCGAAAGTCAGATTGAAACCCGCATTGATGCATTTATGGAACTCATCGAGTCCAATACCTTTTAAATCTTGTAGTTACAACAAGTCAGGATGTGAAAAAGTGGCGCTGATCACGTTTAAGGATGTAAGTATCGCTTTTGGGGCGAATGCCCTGCTCGACCAGGTGAATTTTCAGATTGAAAAGGGTGAACGGATATCGCTCGTCGGCAGAAACGGAACCGGGAAAACCACGCTGATGCGCCTGATTCATGGCGATCTTCAGCCGGATGCCGGCGACATCGTCTGTTCACAGGGGCTGCGCGTTGCCATGCTGCCTCAGGATGTACCGCAGGGATTATCCGGAACAATCATCAACATTGTTGCCGGCAATCCGGATAATTCGAATGCAGCGGCGCCGGGCGACGATGGCCGGCTAAAACAACGGGCGGATGAAATGCTTTCGCGCATGGGGCTGGAACCTCAGGCCCGATTCGAAGCGCTTTCTGCAGGATTAAAACGCCGGACGCTGCTGGCCCGATGTCTGACACAGGATCCGGACATTCTGCTTTTGGACGAGCCGACCAACCATCTGGACATGGATGCCATTGTCTGGATGGAAACCTTTCTGTTCAAACAGAGTGCCGCGCTGCTGTTTATCACGCACGACCGGATGTTTTTGCAAAAACTGGCCTTGCGGATTTTCGAACTCGATCGCGGGTTTCTGACGGACTGTTCGTGCGACTACGAAAGCTTTCTCAGGCGGCGGCAGGCCGATCTCGAAGCGGAAACTGGAAGACGGCGGCGATTTGACAAAAAGCTGGAGAAGGAAGAAATCTGGATCCGTCAGGGCGTCAAGGCGCGGCGTACCCGTAACGAGGGCCGTGTGTGCGCGCTTGAAAAAATGCGGGAAGAACGGCGCATCCGTCAGGATCGCCTGGGGTCTGTCCGGCTTCAGGCCCAGGAAGCCGGAAAATCCGGGAAACTGGTCATCGAAGCCAATCAGGTGACCGGCGGTCATGATCCGGAACAACCGCTAATCCGGGATTTTTCCACCGTCATTCAGCGTGGAGACAAGATCGGCATCATCGGACCGAACGGCTCCGGGAAAACCACGCTGCTCCGGCTGCTGCTGGGAGAAATACCACCGTTTCAGGGCAGCGTCCGGCATGGCGTCCGGCTTGAAATCGCCTACTTCGACCAACTCCGCGCACAGCTCGATGAAAACAAAACGGTGGCCGACAATGTTGGAGACGGCAATGACACCATTGAGTTCAATGGCAGGTCCCGGCACATCATCGGCTATCTTCAGGATTTTCTTTTCTCACCGGACCGCGCACGGTCTCCGGTACGGATTCTATCCGGCGGCGAACGAAACCGGCTCCTTTTGGCCAAGCTTTTTACCCGGCCATCCAATGTTCTGGTGATGGATGAACCCACCAACGATCTGGATATGGAAACACTGGAGCTGCTGGAAGAACTTCTTTTCGATTATACCGGAACCCTTCTTCTGGTCAGCCACGACCGGACATTTCTGAACCATGTGGTCACCAGCACGCTGGCGCTGGAAGGCAACGGGCGCGTCGGTGATTACGTCGGCGGCTATGACGACTGGCTTCGCCAGCATACGCCAGCAGAACCACCGGCCACACCTGAACGCACGGTTCCGAAATCCGGGAAACAGCGTCCCCGCCGGGAACGGACGCAAACGCTCAGTTTCAAGGAACAGCGGGAGCTGGAAGCCCTGCCCCAGAAAATCGAAGCGCTTGAAGCCGAACAGCAGGAATGGTATCGCCTTATGTCTGACCCTGCGTTTTATCAGCGGCCAGGTACTGAAGTCGCTGATGCCAGATCGCATCTGGAAACGCTGGAAAAAGATATCGAAGCCGCCAGCAATCGCTGGGAATATCTGGAGACTTTAAATGGAAATTCATGACAAGGTGGCGCTGGTTTTAGGCGCCATTAAAGGTATTGGAAAAGGCATTGCGCTGGAACTCGCCCGCCGGGGCGCCAAAGTCGCCCTGAACTATTTCGACTGGGAAGAAAGCCTGGATACACTCAAAGCGGATATGACCCCGTTTGGCGCCAACGTCATGATCGTTAAAACCAACCTGCTGGAGACCGGCGGCATTCAGCCCTTGATTCAAAAGACGCTGGACCGGTTTGGCCGGCTGGATATCCTGATCAACAATATCGAACGCGGCGGCATGCCCATTGTCCACGGCCCGTACACCCCGGAGCAATGGGAGCTGGAGATGGCCACCACCCTGCGGGCCAAATGGTGGGTC
>DAIEFO010000074.1 GCA_027325475.1 Desulfobacteraceae bacterium
GGTTTTCCATCTTCAAAATGGATAGCCAGACAGTCTGTCGCCAGCGGGGCGTAAAGACGTGCGGACAGACAGGCCGCTGAAACGGGAATGAATCTGGAAGTTGCTGTCATTGAAAAAGGCGCAGAAATCGGCGCCCACAGCTTGAGCGGTGCAATTTTAAATCCGATAGCGCTTAAAGAACTGATCCCGGATTTTATGGCGCAGGGATGCCCCATCGAAACCACAGTCCGGGACGATGAGTTTTATTTTCTTACATCCGATAAAGCCTGGCGCGTCCCCGTAACGCCCAGTTACCTTGAAAACCAGGGATACGCCGTTATCAGCCTGTCGCGGTTCTGCCGGTGGCTGGCCGAAATCGCCGAAGGGCTTGGCGTCAGTATCCTGCCAGGATTTGCAGGCAAAGAAATACTTTATGATTCAAAGACATCGGCAGTCATCGGAGTCCGCACTGGCGATAAGGGCGTCAGTAAAGACGGAACTCCGCGCAGTAATTACGAACCCGGTGTGGATATTCTGGCCAAAGTCACGGTGTTCGGCGAAGGCGCCCGCGGCAGCCTGACCCAGACATTGACTCAGCGGCTGAATATTTCCGGACTCATGCCTGAAGTGTTTGAAACCGGCATTAAAGAGATCATCGAACTGCCGGAAGATCATTATTTCACCACAAGCTTCGGCAATGATCTTCACTTCCTGGGGTATCCGCTGGGGCTCAACACGCCGGGCGGTGGATTCATCTATGAAATGAAAGACAATCAGATCGCCATCGGCTACCTGACGGCACTGTCTTATACCGATCCGTTTCTGGATCCTTACGAGGCGTTCATTCGCTTCAAACTGCATCCGTTTGTCTCCCGGATCATCAGCGGCGGCAAAGTCATCGAACAGGGAGCCAGAACGGTTTCCATCGGCGGGTGGCATACCATGCCGCAGCTTGCCGTGAACGGCGGGCTGCTGGTAGGCGGCTGCGCGGCCATTCACCATGCGCCTGCGTTAAAAGGCATTCACACCGGCATGAAATCCGGAATGCTGGCGGCGGAAACCATCCATGCCGCGCTCGAACTCGGCGATTTTTCGCAGAAAACGCTCGGCCGTTATCCCGAAATGCTCAAGGAAAGCTGGCTGGGGAGAGAACTGTATGAGGGGCGGAATTTTTCTGCAGCCCTCGCCAAAAAAGCGCCCATCAAGTTTTTCCATCTGGCCGCCCAATATTTAACCGCCGGTAGAGGCATTCGCGATATGCTTCCCCTGGAAACAGACAGCAAAACCCTGAAACCGGTCAGCACCCGCACTGCACCCGATGCGGTTGACGGCAAACTGTATGACGGCGTCCTGATCGTAGATAAACTGACCGGTGTATATCTCTCCAAAACCCTGCATCGGGAAGACCAGCCGTCGCATATCGTGGTGCATGATCTCCAAATTTGTGCCACCCAATGTTATGACACATATCGGAATCCCTGCACCCGTTTCTGTCCGGGAAATGTCTATGAAATGCATGTGGATGAAAACACATCCCGGCGGGAGCTTAAACTGAACCCGTCCAACTGTCTTCATTGCAAGACCTGCGACATCAAGGACCCGTTCGGGAATATCACCTGGACCTGTCCGGAAGGCGGCGACGGCCCCGGATACCGCTGCGGCTAAACTGATGGCTTCGTAAAAAGCTCAAATTCGATAGGCGCGACATCATGACACAACCCGTTTCAATTTTACCCTTTCCCATTCCATTCTGCCCGATTTTGTACCATCCCAGGGTGGATGACCTCATTTCCTTTGCAGTAGCCGCATTGATGGCCATTACGGCTCACGCCGAAGCGCAGGCATTTATGGCAACCCTTTTAGGAGATGCACAGGAGAAAAACCCCAAAAGATTTCACTTCAACGCGTTTCTCCATCTGGATATTGCCGGAACTCTCTGTTTTATCGCAGCAGGCTTTGGCTGGCCCCGACATGTCCAGATTCAGTCAGAGCGGTTTTCAAGACCGCGTCTTTATACAGTGCTTTCATATCTGGCTGGGCCGGTGAGCAATCTCTTTCTGGCCAGTATTGCGGGAAGCGTCGTCTGGCTGTATCAGCACTTCGGGGTGGAAGATCGGGTATTTCGTATGGTGGCAACAGTAAATCTGACGGTAGCGGTGTATCACTTGCTGCCCATCCCACCGCTGGCAGCTTCCAGCATATGGCCGGCGCTGTTCCCGAGTCTGATGAAACGATGGGCATCCAAAACCTGGCAAACTGTCGGCGCTGCGGTACTGATTCTGTATTTCGGGTTCGAACAGATCACCGCACATCCTTTTATCAGCAACAAACTGACGGAGATGATCATGGCCTTGTACCACATCATCATCCCCTGATGGTTCACGAAAAGCACGAATAGCGTGCAATGTCTTAAATTCGTGAATTTCGTGATTATGATTTTTATCTGATCAGCAGCGTTGCCGGATCCAGAAAAAGGGCTGGATGCCCGGCTTCCGACGGCCCGCCTTTCAGCGCCTTCACCAGAACGTCCTTGCCTTCCGGCTGAAGCTGGAGAATGATATCGAACATATCGGAAACACTGACGATCTGGGGCGGCAATCCATCCGGTTCTGCAATTTCGCGCTGGTGCGTCCGGATCGAAAACCAGATGGGAAGACGATAATCCACAGAAAGCAGTTTGATGTCCGTTAACAGATCAACAGGATTGTCAAACGGCAGACCATCGATAATCACCATCTGTGGGAAAAAGATACCCTGGGCGGTTAAATCCGTCAGACGTTCTTTCAACTTGGGAACACTGAAGCCTTCCACCTGAAACGTCATGATAAAGCGGTGTGTCAAAATCGTTTCCCACAGATCGTTGATTCCCTGAAGATTTTGAATTTTGGCAATATTCCTGAACACCTCTTCATACCACAGGGACACTTTCTGTACAGGATCGTTGAGGCTGATGTGAAGTACATTTTTATCTCTGAGCACCGCATTCAGCGCAATCTGCACCATCAATGCAGTCTTTCCGACGCCGGCTCTGGCCAGTACGGCGCCAAAGCTTCCGGCAGGTAAAATATCATCCGTGTCATGTCCCAGCAGACTCAGGGGATTTCGCAAAATGAGATCTTTTTTCAGCATGGCAAGATTCCTTTCTTTCAAATAAATAACATTGGTCCGGCAGGAAACGTTTTTATCGTCCCCATGCCGGAAAACTGAAATATCCCTCTGATTATGCGACATGTTTTTTGCTTTCAGATACCTTCTTGATCAGTTCTTCCGAAACAGACTGCGGCACCTGTTTATAAGTTGAGAATTCCATGGTGAACTGTGCCTTGCCTTGCGTGGACGACCTGAGCACCGTGGAAAAACCGAACATCTCCGCCAGCGGTACCTGAGCTTCGATGGAACACATGACGCCTTCATCCTGAGCACCGACAATCATTCCCCGCCGCTGATTCAGCAGTCCCATGGCTGATCCTTGAAACTCGGTCGGGGTTTCCACCACCACTTTCATAATCGGCTCATGAATAACGGCTTTGGCTTTGGCGTAGCCTTCCAGAAAAGCGCCTCTGGCTGCGGCCTGAAAGGCCATATCCGATGAATCCACGGCGTGGGATGCGCCATCATTGATGACGACGCGGACGCCGGTAACCGGATATCCCAGTTTGGGCCCTTTGGGCAGGCAGAGACGGAATCCTTTTTCGCATGCGGCAATGTACTGCGTGGGAATAGCGCCGCCGGTGACCTCGTTGACAAAGACGAAATCCTCTTCCGCAGGCTCCATATACCCGGCCACGCGCCCATACTGACCAGAACCGCCAGTTTGTTTTTTGTGGACATAGTTGAATTCCGCCTTGCGGGTAATGGTTTCCCGATACGCCACCTGCGGCATGCCGGTGGTCACTTCCGCGTTATACTCCCGCTTCATGCGCTCCACATAGACTTCCAGATGCAGCTCACCCATTCCCTCGATGATGGTTTCATTGGTTTCATCGTTATAATGAGATTTAAAGGTGGGGTCTTCCTTCGTAAAGCGGTTCAGTGCCTTCGACATATTGATCTGGGACTTGTTGTCTTTGGGTACGATAGACAGCGAAATTACCGGCGCCGGCACAAACATGGATGTCATGGTCAGGCTCAGCCCCGGCGCTACAAAAGTATCTCCAGATGCACAGTCAATGCCGAACAGCGCCCCAATATGGCCCGCAGGAATGGCTTCGATATCTTCCATCTGATCCGCATGCATCCGCGCCACCCGGCCCACTTTCACCTTGCGGCCATTGCGGACATTGACAATGGTGGAGCCTTTGGCAATTGTTCCCTGATACACCCGGATGTAAGTCAATTGGCCGTACTGTCCGTCTTCGAGTTTGAACGCAAACGCCACAACCGGTTTTTCGGAATCCGTCGCCAGCGTCACCACCGCTTCGTCGTTTTCCGTATCGAGCGCCTGATTTTCGACATCCGATGGGCAGGGGAGCAGACGGGTAACACCATCCAGCAGCGGCTGAACGCCTTTGTTACGGTACGCTGAACCCATGAACACAGGCGTCATCTTGCGCTCCAGAGTTGCCTTCCGGATAGCGGACAGAAGCAGCTCGGACGGGATATCGCGTTCTTCCAGAATCGCTTCCGTCAGTTCATCGGATACGACGGAAGCCACATCCAAAAGCAGCTCACGGGCATTCCGGGCTTCATCCTGAAGTGAGGCTGGAATTTCTTCGATGCGGATATTTTCACCATTGTCCCCATCAAAATACATGGCTTTCATATCCACGATATCCACCAAGCCCTCCAGATTGGCTTCAAGCCCGATCGGAATCTGAAGAGGGACCGGATTGTGCCCCAATTTCTCTTTCAGTTGCTGAATAACCCGTGTCGGGTTGGCACCGCTGCGGTCGCACTTGTTGATAAAGGCAAGGCAGGGAACATTATAGCGTTTCATCTGCTGATCGACGGTAATGGACTGGGATTGCACCCCGCCGACCGCGCACAGCACCAGAATGGCGCCATCTAAAACCCGCAGCGACCTTTCAACTTCTATGGTGAAATCAACGTGTCCCGGCGTATCGATGATATTGATCTGATGGTTTTGCCATTCACAGAATGTTGCGGCGGAGGCGATGGTAATACCGCGCTCTCTTTCCAGTTCCATGGAATCCATGGTGGCACCGACACCGTCTTTTCCCTTGACGTCATGAATGGTATGAATACGCTTGGTGTAATAAAGGATCCGCTCGGTCAGCGTCGTTTTTCCGGAATCGATATGCGCGCTGATGCCGATGTTTCTGACTTTTTGAATATTTTTTTCCATAGAACACATTTCCTTGCATAAGCGAAACTGGATGGCCCCATAAACAACCTGTCCTCAGCATTTCATTGCTGGTATTTACGGGCTCATCAAAATAAAAAGAAGACACGAAAAAAAAACCCTCATTTGGAAATCGCATCCAGATGGGGGTTCAAATGCATTGATTTTAACTCCTGATACTTATATCACAAAGTTTGCATTGTCAAGAAAAAAAGGATTTCTGGCAACCTGGCCGGAATCCTTTCTCAGAGGAACGTAATATCATTATACATCAGGAGGCAGATTGTGAGCGGACTTTTTATGAAGCCGTCAATATTCCACAATTTTTATTGACACATCCTGTAAATCAGGAATAAGAATTATTCCATCTGAAAGCGTATCCGGTTTTTTTATGCTGTTCACCATCCAATGTCTAAAGGAGATACCCATGACAAGCATCGTTAAAAAACAGGTCTGTAAATGTGAAAAATGTGGCAATGAAGCTGAAATGCAAATCACCTGCACACTGCCGGACGAACCCGCTGTCCAGCAAACCGGCCATACACACTCCAACCCTGCATCGCCACGCAAGATCAAGGGAACCGCCACCTGCTCCCAGTGCGGCAATGAAGCAGACATGTGGATTGATTATTGACGGCTTCGTAAAAAATTTGCATGCTGCGTCGGCGCTGCATTTTTCGTCATTGCAGCGTACGATAAATATGCTTCACCCATCAGGATTGATACGCTTTGCCAGCGAATTTTTTGCAAAGCCGTCCGGAATTGAAATTTTTTAAAAAATCGTCATGTTATCGGAGGGTTGTTTATGGATGACTGCAAGGTAATGCTCAATACAGGGCTGCGAGGGGTTAAAATCGCCGACACGCGCATCAGTGATGTCGATGGCGACGCAGGCCGCCTGATTTATCGGGGCTACCTGATTCAGGATCTGGCGGCCAATGCCACATTTGAAGAAGTGGCCTATCTGCTGCTCTATGAAACGTTACCGTCGCAAAATGAGCTTCAGAAGTTCAAAATGCGACTGACGCAGGAACGGGATATCCCCCCCGAAATGACGGCAGCGCTTAAAACCCGGCCGTTTCATGCACTGCCCATGGACATCTTGCAATCCGCCGTTTCGATGCTGGCAAACCATGATCCGGAGCTCACCGATACGTCAAGAGAAAGCGCGCTGCGAAAGGCCGAGCGACTGATCGCCAAAATACCTGGAATTATCGCTGCATGGCACAGTATCCGCCATCATCAGGAACCGCTGCCACCCGATCCTGCGCTGGATCACGCCGCCAATTTTCTGTACATGCTGACCGGCGTCCGCCCGGATACTGAAACCGCACGGTTTATGGACACCTGCCTCGTGCTTCACGCCGAACACTCGTTCAACGCCTCAACCTTTGCCGCCAGGGAAGTCGCATCCACCAAAGCGCACATGTATGCCGCAGTATCTGCGGCCGTAGGGTCTTTATCCGGAGAACTTCACGGCGGCGCCAATGCGCGGGTCATGGAAATGCTGCTTAAGATCGGTACACCGGATGCCGTGGATTCTTATGTACAGACGGAGCTGAATGCAGGGCGAAAGATCATGGGGCTGGGTCATGCAGTGTATAATGTGGATGATCCGAGGGCATTTATTCTGGCGCCGATGTCGCAAACCATGGGGAAAAAAATCGGTGACAGCCGCTGGTATGATATTTCAAAGCTTCTGGAAACTAGCGCCAAGATGGCATTCAACCAGAGAAAAGGCATGGATATCGTAGTAAATGTCGATTTTTACAGCGCATCACTGTACTATGCCATGGTTATTCCGATCGACCTGTTCACACCGGTTTTTGCGGTCTCCCGTGTGGCAGGGTGGACGGCCCATATCATCGAGGAGCAATATGGCGGCGCATCCACCAAACCTGTGCTTTATCGCCCGGAATCCGAATACACCGGTGATTACTGCGGACCGGAAACCTGCGCCTTTGTTCCTGTCGCCCAGCGCGGATAAATTTGATAAAGGACTCAGTGTCTTGGACTTAACCCCACCTTTACGCATGACACGTCAACGGCAGATCATCCTGCAGGAGCTGCGCTCTGTCAAGACACATCCCAGCGCGGATGAGCTTTATGAAATGGTGCGAATGCGCCTGCCTCATATCAGCCTGGGGACGGTTTACCGAAATTTGGAGATTCTCTCGGAACTGGGAGAAATCCAGAAAATCGAAATCACCGGAAAACTAAAACGGTTCGATGGTAACATACACCCGCATTATCATCTCCGATGCTTGAACTGCAACCGCATTGACGATGTTCCGGAACATATTCATTTTGATTTCGACCTGTCGCTGAACGAAGCAACAGGCTATGCGATTACCGGACATCGACTGGAATTTGTCGGTCTGTGTCCGGAATGTTCAGAACACCACAGCCATCGGTTGTCCTTGAAGCTCGATGACCTTGTAAAAAAACAAAATCAGACTTCTTACGAAGCCGTCAAGATTTCTTGACAGAAACAACGGCACATACTATAAAAAAATCTTCAACTGAGGCAATTGTATTATGGGAGGAAGCACCTCCCAGTACTTTATAAATAACTTTTTTTGAGTTTCAGCAACGGGAGGAAACAGATGGCGGATTTTTATATCAACATTTTTATGAATGACGCAAAACAAAAGAAAATCGAAGATGCTGGTTTAACCGCAAACGTCAAGGAAATTGACGGCAAAAAAGCCATTCAGGTGGATGTCACCGCCAAAGAGCAAAAAAAGCTCGTCAAAGGGTTCCCGGATATGACCTTCGATGCATCCAATGCCTGTGTGCTACCTGAAAAAGCTGAAGACACCCTGCTGGACATTATCTGCAACATGAAGACGACCGATGTCATGAAAGTGGCGATCATGAAGATATACAGTCCGCTTGCAGGTAAAGCGCCCCGTTCTGCCCAGCGGTAATTTTAAATTTTTGTGTGTTGACAAGGGAATGAGCATGTCGCTTGTTCCCTTTTTTACTATGAATTTCATTGATTTAAGTCATCTACTCACAGAGGACATGCCGATGTATCCGGGTTCCGATCCTCCGGACTTCGGCAGTGTCGCCACGATTTCCGACAATGGATATGCAGAAAAACGGCTCGCTCTGTTTTCTCATACCGGAACCCATATGGATGCGCCTTCCCATATTCTTCCTGATGGAGCGTCCTTAGACACTTTTCCTGTGGATCGTTTCGCAGGCAAAGGCTGCCTGCTTGATTTCTCCTCACATCCAGGTCCCGAAATCACTCAGGAGGATATCGCAGCCTGCAGGCATCTTGTCGATCGCAGCGAATTTGTTCTGATACACACAGGATGGAGCCGATACTGGGGAACAGACGCTTATTATACCCGATATCCCGTGCTCTCTGTGGATGCGGCGGAATGGATAACCGGATTTCGTCTTAAAGGGTTGGGTATTGACGCAATATCCGTGGATCACCCGGATTCGTCCGGTTTTCCGGTGCACCGGCTCTTGCTTGCGGCATCCATTCTGATTATCGAAAACTTGACGGATCTCTACCATCTGCCGTCACATGGTTTTTTAGTAACGGTTTTTCCACTTCGGATACTTGACAGCGATGGATCGCCCGTGCGGGCCGTCGCCATGCTGTAACCACCGTCAACAGGAGGGAATGTATGCGGAAGATAAACTATCGTACCGTT
>DAIEFO010000075.1 GCA_027325475.1 Desulfobacteraceae bacterium
CGCCGGGGTCAATACCAGGAATCATAATACCGGATTCCAACTTCATATACGGAAGGATTCCGGGGCGCGGGCTTGCACCATTTAACCTCCGCCAGTGTGGTTTGTCTCATTTCATCGGATAGATTGGACGAACGTGCGATGCGTTTGTAGTCTTTTGTCCGGATGATCACCGGAGCACCTGGATAATAAGCCGTATCGGATACCAGATACATGCCGTCCCTGCTGCAATTGACGACTCTGGCTGCGGACCAGTTCAACATGTTGAAGTTGGCGCAAAGCACTGAACCTTCAAGATCGGAACGACTGTCATGTCTTTTTTCGTCTGCATTTTCCATATGGCACCTCCTTTTGAGGCAGAGGATTCCTTTTTCTGAAAGATCAAGAAACGAACCTGCACATAGCCTTGAATTCCCAGAACAGGTTTACAACGAGCCTGAAGTTTCGGGAAGTTTTGAAGCAACAAAAACGTTCCGGCCTGTGGCAAGAGCACAGCCGCAATCGAATATCAGAGTGGAAAACAGATCAGAGTGTAATAACGCAGGATTCACAAAAATTTAAACTAAAACACATCTATCCCTTCAGACTTTGACCTTAAGCATTGATGTCCATTTTGTCAAGGATGACATAGTTTTTACGCGGCCAAATATGGCTTTGTAAGAAGTCGTCAATGCTGATGAGTGGCAGAATAGCTGCCGCAGCCTCACCGGAACGGGTACATGCCAGCGGCAGATTCCATTCGGCCCGGTTCCGTTTTCCCACAAAATTGCTGACGCTGCGGACTTCAATCAACGGTATTTGATAATATAGGGATAAAAACGCTGCCGCTGCGCCTTCCATAGATTCGATAAAGGGTGAAAACGCCCTGAACAGAAACGCCGAACGTGCATCCGTTGCTGTAACAGTGGCGCCTGTAATAAAAGGCCCTTTAAATACCTGTATCCCGCGGGAGCGCCAGGCAGATGTCAGAAATGAGCAGACAGATGTCGCCAGATTCATATCCAGTGGATATCGTTCCCGGAATTCCATTCCGTTGCAGGTCAAGACCGGAAATGGTAGTTCCTGAAGCGCAGGACTGACGGTTTCAGATTCAATGCCCAGATGAACGTCCACCTCAGAGGTGGCGACAGCGACATCCCCTATTTGCATGCCATGTTGGCGAAATCCGCCGCCGCAGCCAACCTGAATTATCAGACTCGGCTTCGCAGCTTCAACGCAGGCAGTCATAGCCTGAACCGTATTCACAATGCCGGGACCGGCGGTCAGCACGCACACCGGGATTTCTCCTGATCTGCCGCACCAAAGAGACCGTCTTCCGACCGGTTTTACAAAAAGGAAATCCAGACAGTCGCACAAGCTCTGAGTTTCAGCTTTCACCGCTGCCGTCACCAGTATGTACGAGGTTTCCATTCAGATTTTTTTCAGCCCTTTTTGAATCATTACCACCATGTTCCCGATCCATGAGACGACAATATTCATATCTCCATCAAAAAGTCCTAACCCTGCATCCATATGAGGAACCGCCTGGGCCTGAAGGAAGCGATCCATGACAGCATCCAGCATGAAGGCAGCTTTATCCATATCTACATGAGATCCAAGCTCTCCTCTATCCCTGGCGTCCTCCAGAAGCGACCGGATATATTCCAGACTGTATTGTCGCAGCGACAGCAGCATATCGTTACGGAAAGGAATGGAATCGTCTGTCAGAAGCTGAAGGTAAAGTTTATAGATCAGTGGATATTTCCGGATGAACCGGGCGCCGGCCAGGAAGGTCTCGGTCAGCCGGGTGGATAGATCGCTGGATGTGGTCGTATCCCGGACATCCCTGAGGTAGTCTTTCACCTTGTGCAGCGCATGACTGAAGACAAATCTGAACAGTCCGTCCTTGGTTCCGAAATACTGAAAGAGCGAGCCCTTGGCAATGCCAAGCCGGTTTACAATGGCGTTGATACTGGCACCGGCATAACCTTTTTGACCGAAAGCTTCTGACGCTACGGTCAGAATACGCTCCTGCTTTTCTTCCGGCAGATTGAGAAATCGTTCTGCGGCTGTTTGCGCCAGATACAATTTCATATTTTTTCGATGGTTTTGATGGCGACCGTGTCACAGAGACGCTCGACCAGGTGTTTTACCGCACAGCAGACAACCCGGTTACGGCCGCCATCCTTGGCCTGGTAGAGATTGTCATCTGCCGTTTTCAGCAACTGTTCCAGGTTTGTCGATGTAGCTTCCGGGTTCGGGGGTTCCAGACCCGTTGCGCCAAAACTGGCAGTGACAGACAGTTGACCACCCTGATAAGAAAGGGGGGTGCATGCCACAGCGTTTCTGAGTTTTTCCGCGACACGCCCTGCCTGGGAAACGGCTGTTTCAGGCAACACTACCAGAAACTCTTCGCCGCCATAACGGGCGATCCAGTCCACATCACGGCGTATGACATTCTGGAGGATATCTACAAAACGTATCAACACCGCATCGCCGGCCTGATGTCCGTAAGTGTCGTTCACTTTTTTGAAATAATCGATATCCGCCAGCACGATTGAGAGTGGCTTTTTATACCGGATGGCGCGCTTGATCTCGTTTTCCAGTTGCTGGTTCAGAAATCCCCGGTTAAAACACCCTGTCAGTGGATCACGAATTGACAGTCTTTCGATTTTATCATTGGCTTCTTTGAGCAGCGTAATGGTTTTCCGCAGTTCGCGATTGACCCTATTTCTTTCAATATGAACCTTGATTCTGGCCAGAAGCTCCTCTTTGGCGTAAGGCTTGACCAGATAATCCGATGCGCCGGCCTTGAAGACTTCCAGGATATCCGAAAGGTCGGACATGGCGGTCAGTACGATGATCGGCATGTCCTTGTTGCCCAGTTCCTGACGGACATGGCGGCATAACTGCATACCGTCCAGATTGGGCATAACCAGATCCGTTATAACAATATCAATGGTATCCGGCGCAGAACGGAGCATTTCGATGGCCTGAAAACCATCTTCCGCCTCCAGAACGCGGATACCTTCACGCTTCAGGCACAGCGATGTGATTTTTCGCGCGACGCTGCTGTCATCAGCCACCAGCGCCTGAATATCCATCTGCGGGGGTTGCGGATTCAGAATACTTCTTACCAGATTCAGAACCTCACCTTTCTGAAATGGTTTTACGATAAATTCAACCGCTCCCAGCTCAAACCCTTTTTTACGATCCGCAATGGTATCGTTGCCTGTGATGAACACCACAGGGATCCGGGAATCCTCACTCGTCGAGAAAAACCGGGCATAATGCGATTCTCGAAGTTTTCGACACGTTTCAAACCCGGTCATCTTCGGCATCTCGATATCGAGGGTGATCAAATCGGGAGCCGGTGTGGAAGCCGCCTGAATGAGGGCTTCCAATCCGTTTCTGGCCTCGATGACTTCATAGCCTTCTTCCTCCAGTTCCTCACGAATCCGCATTCGAATGGTCTGGCTGTCATCCACCACCAGTATTCGTCCAGGTGTTCCAGTCATGCCATAATCCTTTGATCTATCGCCATGGTCTTCTGTCTTGTTTTCCGTGAGCCAGTTTTATCAAGATTTGACTTGATAGAACACGGATTTGAGATGCCTCCTGGATATAAACTGCGGGGCGATGCCGGTCAGAGATTCTGTGGAACCAATGATCAGCGCACCATCCTCCAGCATCACTTTTTCGATGTTCTGAAACAGTTTTTTACGATCTTCCACAGTAAAGTAAATACCTACGTTCCTGCAGAACACCATATCAAATTTTCCCATGCCTGTAAAAGGCTGCATGAGATTCATCGTTCTGAAAGTCGCCATACTGCGGATTTCATCGCAAATTTTCCAGACATTGCCATTTCGTGTAAAATATTTCAAAAGGTAAGCAGCCTCCACCCCCCGTTCAATTTCAAGCTGCGAATAGGTCCCATAACTGGCCCTTGCAATGGCAGCCCTGGAAATATCCGTTCCCAGCACCGTGATATTGCAGGATGTCATATTTTCCAATGCTTCTTTCAGCGCAATGGCGATGCTGTAAACCTCCTGTCCTGTGGAGCATCCTGCACTCCAGATGCGGATGGAAACCGGAAGACTGGAAAACGCATGGCGCCTTTTCCGATCTATCATATCCGGCAGAATCTTGTATTTCAGCATTTCAAACGGCGAATGATCGCGAAAAAACAAGGTTTCGTTGGTAGTAATCTGATCGATGATATCTTTTTCAATGTCGCCGGTTCTATCCATTCGGGATTTGCGATACAGATCACTGAGGGTTTTGCATCCATGTACATTCAAAAGCGGCTCCAGCCGGGATTCAATCAGATATGACTTGGACGGTTCCAGCGCAATGCCGGTTAATTCATACACATACCTGGCCCAAAGACCGAATTCCATCCGATCCATTTCCTAATCTTCTCCTGTGAAACCATGATAACAAAGAAAAGCGTACAGGCGTTCAGCCGGAAACTGTCCGGCTGATTTCCCCGGCAATGGCTTCCAGCGGCGCAATGACATCCACAATTCCCATTTCGACCGGTTTTCTGGGCATTCCGTATATCAGGCTGGTGGATTCATCCTGGGCGATGATAAAGGCGCCCCGTTCCTTCATCAGTTTAAGCCCTTCACTGCCATCATATCCCATCCCCGTCATGATAACGCCGGTGGCATGGCGGCCATAGCAGTCTGCCACAGACCGGAACAGATAGTCGGCGGAAGGCTTGCAATTGTTTTCGGCGGCGTCATCGGTTATCCGGATCACCATCGAACGATTGCCTCCGGATGACAGCGCCACTTTCATCTGTTTGCCGCCAGGAGCGATGTATGCCGTGTTAGGACAAACAATCTCTCCATCCGCCGCCTCCTTGACCCAAATCCGACTGATGGCGTTCAACTTGACGGCAAGTGCTTCAGTGAACATCGGCGGCATGTGCTGCACGATAAACAGGGGAACACCGATATCCGCCGGGATATCCGGCATCACTTTCGCCAGCGCCACCGGGCCCCCTGTTGAAATGCCGATGGTGACAGCTCTGGATTTTTCCCGAATGCCTCCCGAAAACCTCAAAAATTCCGGAAGCGGCTTCTTTGTCTTTGATATCTGCGGTGTTGATGCAATAACCATAGACCGTTCGGATTTCAGATGTGTCAAAGCGTCGATCATGGGCGTTATGGCGGATTTAAAAAGCGTTCTGTTATCTTCAAGCGTTCCTGCGGAAGGCTTGGGAATAAAGTCGAACGCACCCAGTTCCAGTGCTTTGAGCGTGATTCTGGCGCCTTCCGTCGTAAATATGCTGCATACAACAGATGCGGTTTCAGGTTGCTCAACCGCCAGGTGCTCCAGCACTTCGAGACCGTCCATCTCCGGCATTTCGATGTCCAGCGTTATGACATCCGGTTTCAGTGAACGCGCCTTGATCAGGGCGATATGACCATTTTGAGCCGTTCCAACGACCTCAACACCTGGAAATTCCTCCAGTACGTCCTGAATCATTTTCCGGTACAGAATGCTGTCATCCACCACCAGCACTTTGAGCTTTACACTGTCAGATACATCCATTTCCGGCACCAATGTTTTTGACTCCTATGCCCTGAGTACTTCCGCAAGGTTTAACACGCTGACCAGACGTTTGTCGGTTTTCAGCACGCCATCGAAATAGCGTTCCTGAATGTCGCGGACATTTGCCGGCGGCTTTTCGATGTCTTCCGTCCGTGTGCGGATGACATCTTCGATGCGATCCACCACCAGACCGATGGATTCATTTTCGTGCCGGACGATAATATTACGCCGTTGTCCCGTATCTGCACAGCATATCATGCCCAGGCGCTTTCCCACATCTATCACCGTGATAATCTGCCCTCTCAGATTCATGATACCCTTCACATAATCCGGCGCCAGAGGAACGGGAGTAACATCATTCAACCGGTTGATTTCCTGTACCGTCAGAATGTTAATACCACAGCAGGCGTCCCCCAGATAAAATGTAGCCAGTTCCATTTCGCTGTCTGATTTTTCAGAATGATTCATGGCCGCTCTTTCCATCCGTTTATATCTTGAATATTTCCACCATGTCTTTCAGACGGCGCGCCAGTTTTTTCAATTCTTCAGCGCTCATGCTCACCTGAGAGCTGTTGGCGGAGATATCTTCCGCAGCGCGGTTAACCCCGGAAATGTCCTGAGCGATACTTTGGGAAACGTCGGAGCTCTGCGCCACGTTTTGAGTGACTTCGTGAATGCCGCGGGCCGCCTGAGCTACATTTCCGGCAATGTCATTGGTTGTGATGGATTGCTCTTCGACCGCGGTGGCAATGGAGGATACGATTTCATTGATATCATTTATAATCCGTGAAATCTGTTGAATTCTGGTCACGGTTCCGGAAGTAGAGACTTGGATTCCCTCGATCTTGTCTTTGATTTCCCGCGTGGCTTCCGCAGTCTGCTTGGCTAACTCCTTTATTTCATTGGCAACAACCGCAAATCCTTTTCCAGCATCTCCGGCCCGGGCAGCCTCGATAGTGGCGTTCAACGCCAAGAGATTGGTTTGGTCTGAAATATCAGCAATGGTTTCCGTTACTTTACCGATTTCATGCGCCGCATTGCCCAGATCGTGAACGGTTTCCGATGCGTTTTGCGCATCTGTCACTGCCTGATTGGTGATTTTTCTGGCTTTTTCGGCATTGCGGGCGATTTCGTTGATGGTGGCGGTCATTTCCTCGGAAGCTGTGGCTACCATATTGACGTTGGTGGATGTCTGAGCAGCGGCTGCTGCTACAGACGTCATATTGGCGCTCATTTCCTCAGCGGAGGCTGCTACGCTGCACGAGCGTTCGTAAGTGCTGGCGGAATTGGCGGACATCTGCCGGGATATGGCGGAAAGCTCTGTAGATGACGCAGATAGCGTCTCCACCCCCTCGACAATCTGGCCAATCATTTTACGCAGACTGGTCACCATCTGATTCAGCGCTCCGGAGAGGACCCCGATTTCATCTTTCTGCTTCATCTCCAGCAGTTCGGTAAAGTCGCCCTCGGATATGCGTTTGGCAAAGCGGGTGCTTTTGTTAATCGGATATGTGATGGAGCGGGTCACCAGAAATGCGGTCAGCACAATCACCACCACTACCAGAGAAGCCACGGTTCCCATCAGCCAGTTCATGGCATCCAGTGCCCTGTAGGCATCTCTTTCCCGAACTTCCGCCAGAATCGCCCAGGTGATATCTCCAATTTTAAGGGGGGCATATGCGGAAAATACGATGTGTCCATCATAATTTCGGATTCGTCTTTCACCGCTATGACCGGCCAGAGCTTCCCGAACGGCCTCTGTATCCACCCTGCCGCTTTCGGGGCTGGCAAATGAAGCTTTAACGGAAAACCGGCCGGGATCCACAAATGAATCGGAACGCATGATATTGTCCGGCCCTACCAGATATGTTTCGCCCGTTTTGGCCTGACCATAGCGTTCGCTCATGAGAGCATTGACGGCATCCGGTGAAATCTGAAAAGCAATGACGCCGGTCAGCGTTTCATCCGTGCCTATAACCGGATATCCAATGAACGCCGAAGGCCGGTTGCCGGATGGCGCATAAGGCTGAAAATCCACCATAGCCGGTTTGCGGGTCTTGACGATTTTTTTCCATAAGACAGCCAGCCCGCTGCCTTTGTAAGGGCCTGTATTCAGATTCGTCCCCAGATCGGATTGCCGGGCACAGGAAAACATGACGTGACCATGCCTGGCACATATCATATAAATGTCTGCATATCCGTTTTCCTCAAAAAAGTTCTGGATGTTTTTGCCCATTTGATCGTTGATTTTCTGATATTCCGGACTGGAGATATCAAAAACGCCATCCGGTTTTGCAGTGGCATCCAGCCCTATCAGCAGATTGAAGAAATCCAGCACACCCTTTCGGTGAGAAAAAATCCGGATATCGGTAAAGACATTGTCAAAATAGTTCTGAATCTGTTTTTTCCGGATATCCCGGAGGGTAATCAGTTGCCGGGTTACTTGTGTTTCAAGGGCATTTTCCGTCACGATTTTTGAAATAATCCCGATAGTGCAAAACGGAATGATTCCCACCGCCAGGAATATCGCCATAAACTTTGTTCGCAATCTCATATTTTTCAGGATCTGCATACTGTCCTCCATAATCTCTATGTCCCCGGCATCCTTTCATTGACTTTCAGGGGCATGTTTTACTCGTTCAGACATCAGTGCGCCGATGCTGCGAGCCAGGCGTTCCTTATCCAGTTTGATCTGATATTCATTGACACCGGCCCGTTTCGCGCGTTCCATGGCCCTGTCATCCGCCAGCGTTGTCAGGGCGATCACCGGCAGCCCGGAGAATCTGGCATCGCTTCGAATCCTTTCCGTAAGTTCGATACCGTTCAGCCGGGGCATTTCAATGTCGGTGACCACCAGGGAGATATGCCGATCGGAACTCTGAAGAATTTTCCAGGCGGCCTCTCCATCCTCGGCATCTATCACCTCATATCCTTCTCTGCCGATGAACGAGGTGATCTGTGTCCGGAAAAAACGCGAATCATCCACGACCAGAAGCGTGGTGCTTGCAGGCAGTGAACGCTTGGCGCCAACGGCGTCCGTGAACCAGTTCGGATACAGCGTTCGAACGATTTCCAGAACATCCACCAGCAGCGTGGTATTGCCGTTCAGCACCATGGAGCCCATGATTCCGGGCTGCTTCAACGCGTCGCCGTCAATGCCCGCGCCAGTGATAACGGAATCCACCGGGCCTGTCGCCAGAACGCCCAGCTCTCTGCCGGCAATCATAAAAACAATGACCAGCAAATGGTCGCAATCCGCCAGAGGCTTTACACAGGCAATTTCATCGATGCTGAACACCCGCAGATTGCCGCTCCGGTACTGAATGGTTCGCACACCTCCCAGAGACTGGATATCGCACT
>DAIEFO010000076.1 GCA_027325475.1 Desulfobacteraceae bacterium
CGCCACAGCGTTCGTCCAGGCGATCCTGTCTTCCGGCCATATCGTCATATCCGGATAGGTATGGCCGCACCAGTAGGAACCATCGTCATAGCGCTTGTCGCTGATCCATGAAAAGACAATGGCCGCCAGACGGTGGTTTCCCATAGCGCATAAGGCCAGACAGAGTTCAGAAGTTTCGGCGATGGTAATCCATGGATGATCTGAAACACAGCGAACGCCTTGGCCTTCTACAATGAATTTCTTCCAGAATCTGTCCAGGCGCTGCCTGGCGTCATAGCCGACCATAGCGCCGGATAGCACCGGATAAAACCAGTCCATCGCATACCGCGATTTGGTCATGTTGAAATGATGGGGCTTATGGCAGATGGCATCCTGAAGCTGCTTCAGGGCAGCTTCCCATGCGTACGGCACAGGCGTTTCCAGAATCTTCCCAATTTCCAGCGCGCACTTGATGCTCATAAACACAGAGCTGGAGCCGGTTAAAAGTGCCATGGGATCCACACGGCCATCCGGACTGACTGCCCAGTATATCTCTCCTCCCGGCGCCTGGAGGCTCACGGCGAAGTTGATCGCGGACTGAACCACCGGCCAGAAACGCCGCAGCACCGCGATATCCCGTGTAATCAGGTAGTGATGAAACAAACCGACGCTGATATAGGAAGACTGGTTGGAATCCTGAGTTTTATCTTCCGGGACACCCTTGCGATATGCCGCATACCAGCTTCCATTTTCGAGCTGATTTTCCGCCATCCACTCAAAAGCCTTCCGGGCTTCGGTCACATAGCCGCCGATGGTCAGTCCCATTGCGGACTCCACATGATCCCAGGGATCGGTTTTGTCGGTGAGGCTCCAGGGAATTTCACCCGTGGGCGACTGGGTATCCGCAATCAGCCCCGCTACGGAAGCAATGTCAATGGATGCACGTTCAACCGCTCTGAATCTATCTTGTATCATAACGAACCTGTAAAAAAAATCAGCTCATGAATACAGACAGCACGTCTTTTCGGGCGTTGACATGCTGAATCGTCACCTGTATCTGTGTTTCGGGTTTTAATTCCATCTTGCTGCCCATGGCCAGATCGCATTCAATCATATATTCTGTCAGCAGCACCTGGTAAGCATTCCGCCGTTTTCCCAGAACAATGGCGTCTTCTTTTTGGCCGATACGGGATTCGAGATATTTAAAAATCCAGTATCGGGTGCGCTGATACTGCATCCGGGACACCTTCTGCATCGGCTCCTGAAGCTGCTGAATGATCTGCCGGATTTCATCCGTACTGTAAGGTACTTCCTGGCCAAGAATGGCGCGAATCTGGCGCTGAGTCACCAGATCGTAGTATTTGCGGATAGGAGACGTCGCCGTCACATAGGCGTCCAGCCCCAAACCGGAATGACGCTCTGCCTGGTGAAACAGCATAAAGCGGCTCAACAGGCGCCGCTGCATGTAATTCTGGAACAGCGTTCCCTCGTTGCCCTTGTACAGACGATCCCGAGGACCTGGCTGAGCCCTGAATATCGCGGAGGTTCCGCGTTCAGACAGAAATCTGGCCATCAGCCAGTTGGCCAGGATCATGATTTCTGTCACCATCATCCGTCCGGGGCTTTCCCGATTGATCCGATTGACCGTGATGTCTCCGTTGTCGTTGACCCAGACATTGATATCCGGAAGCGTGATCTGCACAGCGCCGTTTCCCAGTCTTTTCTGGCGAAATCGCGCCGCGATGTCGCAGAGCCGGATAATTTCATGACTGCTGTCCGCCATCATGTTCACATCGTAATAAGTCAACTGCCGCTGCACCTTTATCCGGCTTGGAACAACCTCATAGTCCAGAACGTTCGCAGCACTGTCGAGGCGTATCAGAACGCTGATCGCAGGACGGATTTCACCGGCTTTAAGGCTGCATAACCCTTCTGCCAAACAAGGCGGCAACATGGAGATTTTTTTATCCGGCATGTAGATGGAACTGGCCCGGAGCCTGGCTTCCTGATCCACGAAATCGTTTTTCTTCACAAAATATCCCACATCCACGATATGAACGCCTACACAGCAGGCGTCGCCATAATCCTCGAAACTGATGGCGTCATCGTAATCGAGTGTGGACTGGCCATCGACGGTCATCAGCGGCAAATCCGTCAGGTCTCTGCGAGCAGAAACATCCAAAGTAAAAGAAGTGCCGGCCGCGACCATTTTATTGGCATATATCTCGGTTTCCGGTGCAAATTCCTGGGGAATGTCCTGACGGATCAGTTCAATATTTTCATTCGGGACAAAAATTCCCAGATTCACAAAGAGCGGGAACAACGCTTCCGTGTCATCGACGCCCGCCTTGGCGAGAATGTCTCTGGCCTCATCGGCGCTGGGACTTTCCTTATCGAAGAGATAATAGGATTTAAGAATAGACAGGCAGGCGGATGTATCTTCCGCCCATTCGGAAATGGCAGGCTGGCAGGAAAGCCAGTCTTTGAGACATGCAGCGAAGTTTTCAATCCGCATGGCCTTGCGGATAGCTTCCTGCTCCTGAGCAATGTTGCGATTGACCTGTTCCTCTGAAATCGGGAAAAACCGATTCTGATCGAACTTGAAATAGAGCCGATTCTGAAAAAAAGCGCGCACCACCGCGGACTCATGATCGGATGTAACAGCACTTGAAAAGCAGAATTCCGTCATGGTGGGCAGATCAATCCACTCCTGCTCGGTATTGAGAACCTCCCAAAGCTCCCGGATATCGATCTGTTGCATCAACTGTTTCCGGAAACCGGCTATTTCCCGGAGCGCATCGATCATTTTGATACGCCCCATGGACAAATCAAGTACCGTCCGGCTTTTATGAGACAGCCGGTTCAGCGGCAAACTGACTTCGCGGTTATTTTCGGTCAGAAGCTTCAGCCGCTGATTTCTGACTTCCTGCACCACCGCGCATAATATCTTCTGGCGATCGATGAACTCAACGATATTTCCTTGTTCCATAACTGGTTATCATACCAACCAGATGGATGAAAGTCAACGCAGGGAATTGATGAATGCGGGTACGACAACATTGAAAAATGGTATCGAATACTCTCAGAAAAAATTCAAACCGCCGCCGGCAGAACAACCGAAAACAAGCTGCCCTTACCGGGTTCGCTCAGTACCTGTATCTCACCGTTATGTTCCTTCACAATGCCGTAACTGACGGAAAGCCCCAAGCCGGTACCCTGCCCGGTGGGTTTGGTGGTGAAAAACGGATCGAATATCCGGGGCAGAATCTGAGCGGCAATGCCTGTTCCGGTATCTTTCACCCGAATAACGACCTGACGGCGCCGGACATCGTGCTCGGTCGAAATAACGATGAATCCGTTTTTTAAAATCGCCTGCCGGGCGTTCATGACCAGATTCATCACCACCTGCTTGAGCTTCTCGGCATCTCCCAGCACTCGCGGCAGCAATGGATCATACTGGGCCTGAATCTCGACGCCCGAAACCTCAAACTGATGCGCCACCACCATCACGACCTGATCGATGGCGCTGTTAACATCCACATGGGCTTTTCGGGTTTCTGTTTTACGGGCGAAATTCAGCAGCGCCTCAACAACGGTTTTACAGTTTCGGGTATGCTTTTCAATGGTTTTCAGATCTTCGAATTTCTGGGAGCCTCTCGGTTCCTCCCGAAGCATGAGCTGGGTAAATCCCAGAATCAGCCCCAGCGGGTTGTTGACTTCATGAGCCACACCCGCGGAAAGCTGCCCTAATGACGCCAGTTTGTCCGCCTGCAAAAGCTGTAATTCCATGTTCCGGCGATGCGTGACATCCTTAATAATACCCTCGCATATCGCTGCGGCGCCATCGGAATTTTCCTGGCAGGATACGCTGATCAGCGCCTGACGTTCATTGCCGGCTCTGGTTTTCAAAATAAATTCCCTGTCCCGGACAAACCCCACAGACTTTAGTTCCTGCTGAACCCGTATAAAATCGTCCGGAAGCGAAAAAATATCCGAAAAACGCCATGATGTCAGAAGTCTCTGCTTGTCGCTGAATTCCAGCATCGTAATTCCGGTTTGATTGACATCCACAAACACCCCCTGAATATTGGCCACAAACACCATATCCATTGAGCCCTCGAAAATTCTGCGATATTTTTTTTCGGATATTTCAATGGCCTCTCTGGAGTCTTCCAGTTTTGAAATGGTCTGTTTCAAAAACTGCGTCATGGCCTCGAAAGATTCAGACAACGCCTGAATCTCGTCTCCGGAAACAGTCCGATATATCCAGCACGTTTTGCAGACATCCCCTTTTTCGGCGTATTCCCCTTCCTTGCAGGTGGGGCAAAGCGTCCCCTCCATATACCAGCACCGCTGCTGAAGCTCTCCATACGCCGGGCAGCGATCATTGGAACATCGCATTAAATCCCAGCAGTGTTTTTTGAGCGCTGGCGCTGTAACAACATCCAGATCGCCTTTCATGATCT
This sequence comes from Desulfobacteraceae bacterium, assembly GCA_027325475.1. Taxonomy (GTDB): domain Bacteria; phylum Desulfobacterota; class Desulfobacteria; order Desulfobacterales; family Desulfatirhabdiaceae; genus RAAP-1. The sequence continues at coordinate 4,446 of DAIEFO010000076.1, forward strand.
GTTCCGAAGCGCGATGCAGATTCAGGACTCTCCGGATGATCTGATTGGCGAACCCGGCGCCCGCAAGACAGGCAATGACGATGGAGCAACCGATCAAAACCCCGATGGTCCAAAGAAGGCTGTGAATCGTGCGATTGATTTTTGTCTTTGAAAGCCCGATGTGGACAGCCCCTATAGGCAATCCATCAATCTGGATCGGCACCGCAATATCGTAAATCAGTTCCCTGCCGGTATCCAGATATCGGATACTGGATGCCCGGCCTTTGGCGATCGGATTGATGGTTCTGAGGGCCACCGGAAAACCGTTATGAAACGTGTGGGATAAAACCTGTCCATGCTGGTTCAGGATAAACGCGTATGAGATATCGCGGCTCGATTGAACAACCCGATCTATCATCTCCTTGAGGTAGAGAAAATCCATTCCCAGAACGACATCCTGACTTCGGGCCGCCAGCATCAATGCCATGGAAACGCCCTTGTTCAAAGATTCATGGAGGAGCGCCTTCTCCACCATGAATCGAACCGGAACGGCAATCAAAACCCCTGTCAGCAGAACGACGGCAATGATACCACAATAGATTTTTCCGCGGATTCCCGGCTTCATCATGGTTATTTATCCAGGTCTATGCCCACGACATCCATCAGCTTCCTTACGGAATTGAACTCCGCATCACTGGATGGCACCACACGCAGAAAATGGGCTTTTTGCAGTATCATTTGATGTTCAGGCGTATCCGGAGACAGCTTGAACAGGGCATCCTTGATTTTCTGAAGAACTTCAGGATTCATATTTTCCCTGGCGGAATATACCCATCCGGGATAATACCGGCTGTAAGCCACCACCCGAATTTTACTGATGTCAATTTTATTTGCCACCACGTTCAGCGTCCCTTCGCGGATCAGTCCGATATCGAACTGACCGGCATACACGGCCAGCACCACTTTTTCCTGTTTGCCGCCAGGCCCTGGAGAAAATTCGATTTCAGAAAAATCCTGACGTTTGATGCCATGGTCATAAAATTTACTCATGGGATACAAATATCCGCCTGCCGATGTCATATCCACAGCGATCAACCGTTTGCCCCGGCAGTCTTCCAGTGTTTTGATCGATGTGTTGTCGCTGCGGCAGATAATCTCTCCCCTGAAGTTTTTTTCTCCGGATGCCTCAACCACCTGAGCAAACGCTTTTTCACCATAGCGATGCGCCATTTTGACATAGACATATGGATTGGAAAATGAAATATCCACCTTTCCCTGCCCCACCATCCGCATATGTTCATCAAAGGTGTCCGGGAAAACCTGCCGGATGCGGTATCCGGTTTCCTTTTCGAGATATTTCACAAGCAGATAATGGCGCTCATACGAAACCGAATGGGAATACTGGGGCAGATACGCATAGGTGACAGCGTCGTCCGTATCCACGATTCGGGCGGGCTCGCGTTTGCTCAAATCAACTTTTTGGGGCGGATGATCATTGGAACAGCCGACGCATGTCATGCAAACAGCCATCCAAAGATACAGCAGATATTTCATATGAATCACTTACGTTCAATTTTAAAATACGGTTATCAGAGCTACTGCAGCGCGTATCGATATATGTGCCATACAAAATATGAAGTCAAGATATAAGGTATTTCCCCTAAGAGAGCAAACCATACGCAAGCGTTTTAACAACGCCATCACGGATATGTCGTTGTCGTTATGGTTTAATCTTGACATTTGGGTATCCATAAGGCTATCTTACTCAGATTTAGAAAAAACCGGAACACGCACATGAGCGCCGGTTCTTCTTTCGTGATGGCGAAGCAAAAACCTTAAGGCCTGGAAACCCCCTATGCGGCGCTTATTATCGTTATGACAACGAATGCGGCACAATCCAGAGACCGGGTTTTTCGCCTTGCCATTATCCTTGCTCTGATACGGACATGTATCAGGGCTTAACATCCATGAGGAGGCTGTATGAAACGGTATGAAACCATTGTAATTGTTGATCCTGATGTATCCGAGGATGAACGAAACGCGTTTTGCGACAAGATACTGGATATCATTTCGCAATTGAACGGCGCTCTGATCGAGCGCGAAGACTGGGGCATCAAAAAACTTGCCTACGAAATCCGTAAAAAACTCAGGGGATATTATGTCCGCCTTGATTATTGCGGCTCCGGAGCCGTTGTGGATGAAATCGAACGGTTTTCCCGGATCAGCGACTGCTGTCTGAAGTATATGACCATCCTGCTGGCGGATAAAGCCGATCCGGAAAAGATCAAGGAAGAAATTGCCGCTGCCAAGATTCAGCCCGCCACGCCTGCGGAGGAAACCAGTACTGAAGAATCGGAAATGTCAGATGATGAAGACGCCGATGCAACGGCAGAAAATGAGGAGGAGGAATAACCCATGGCGTTCAACAACTCAGCTAAACGTAAAACCACAACCCGGAAAAAACGGGTATTTCATCGCCGGAAAGTCTGCCGTTTCTGCGCGGACGCCAGCATTGTCATTGACTATAAAGACTCCAAATCACTTCGCTACTTTACAACGGAACGCGGAAAAATCATTCCCAGAAGAATTTCGGGAACCTGTGCCAAACACCAGCGCCTTTTAACAGAAGCCATCAAACGGGCCAGAACGATTGCACTGCTGCCCTTTGTCGGCTCTGTGGAATCATAACGAAAAGTTCAAAGACAAGGCGCGTAGCTTAATAGAGAGCGAAATATATTTGGGGCTACGCTGCAATAACAATGAAATATCTGGCTTTATCACATAACTTCAGGAACACAGTCCAGTGTTTTTATCGATGAACGGGGATGTATGGAAAGATATCATCCGGGGGGTTATCATGACCTCTCTGGTGTTTGTGTTAGCCCTGTATATCCCTATCCTGGGATTCATCGGCCTGCTGTTTTTACCTTTGCCGGTCTGCTATTGCCGCTACAAGCAGGATAGAAACGCAGCCGGTCTTATGGCAGCGGTATCCCTTATGATCATGATGATCATGATGGAGGGGTTTTCTTTCGATCTGGCGTTTTTTGCGGGGTTATTGCTCCTGGGGTTTATTCTCGGCGACTCCATGGCGAGAGGTCTGTCCGTCGAAAGAACAATTTTGTATCCCAGCGCAGCAGTAACCGGCGCAGGCGTCATGTTGCTGCTCATTTTCAGTATTTACAGCCACACGAATTTCGGCGACCTCATCCAACAGTACGTTAAACAAAATCTGCAGATGACAACCGATTTGTACCGACAGATGGGAATGCCTGAAAAAACCCTTCAGACGCTGTCGGAGTCCATGCAGACCATCCAGGATACTGTGACACGAATCATCCCAGGAATCGTTGTGATGTCTGTCCTGTTTATCACATGGATTAATCTGCTGCTGGCCAGGTCGCTTGCCAGGCTTAGAGGACTGACTTGTCCGGATATCGGCGATCTGACTCTGTGGAAATCGCCGGAAGTTCTGGTGTGGGGCGCTATCGCCGGTGGATGCCTGCTGCTGATGCCTGTATCGTTTCTGAAGATCACAGGACTGAACATTATCCTGATACTGATCATGATATATTTTTTTCATGGAATTTCAGTTGTTTCCTTCTATTTTGAAAAGAGAAAACTGCCGAAACCCGTCAGAATCATTTTGTATGGGCTTATCGGAATACAACAGGTGTTTTCGATACTGGTGGTAGGTCTGGGTTTTTTTGACATGTGGCTCGATTTCAGAAAGATCAAACAAGCAAAAAGCTGAGAATTCATCAGTTTTTACATAGAATTATCGGAGGACATTATGAAAGTTATTTTAGCCGAAACCATCGAATCGCTGGGAATCATCGGCAGTGAGGTCAAGGTTGCCGACGGGTATGCACGCAACTATCTCCTGCCTCAAAAAAAAGCCGTAATCGCCAATTTACAAAACCGCAAGCTTTTTGAACAGCAGAAAACCAGGGTTGATCTTCAGATCGCCAAGGAGAAAGGTATTGCGGAAGAAATGGCCAAAAGGCTTGAAAGCGTTGTCTGCACCATAGCGGCCAAGGTGAGTGAGGAGAACCGTCTCTATGGCTCCATTACACCTCGTGATATCATTGAAGCTCTGGCAGCCAAGGACATCATTATCGAAAAGAAAATGCTCCTGATACAGGACCCTATCAAAACGCTTGGAAGCTACCGGATTCCCATTCGTGTATATAAGGGTGTCGAACCTGAAATCACGGTTGAGATCATATCTGAATAGGCATATCCCATGCCGCGAGGTGAGTACCGGCGGCGTTTAAAAGCGCCGCCTCAAAAGGGAGGGAGGAACTTCATGATCAAGGCATGAGAAAAAGCATTGACAGGGGGTGTCATGATGGGTGCGGCGCAAACGCTGCTGAGATTGGACTTTCTGCACGCTGTTTTTTTTACTGCAATTTATCGGAAAGCATTCTGGCGTAAAACATTTCTTCCAATATCT
>DAIEFO010000077.1 GCA_027325475.1 Desulfobacteraceae bacterium
TGTTCTTTCAGGTTGAGCCCCATACCGCCATATTCCACCGGATGGTTCGGCGCCCACAGCTCCATCTGCTTGACCATTTGGCGCTTCTTCTCCAGTTCCGGCAGCAACGCCCTGAACCCGCGGGTCAATAGCGCAGGCTCCAAGGGAACAATTTCCTTTTCAATAAACTCATCCACCATTTGGGTGATGGTCTGCATCTTTTCTGATATCTCGAATTCCATATTTGCCTCCTGCGGTTGCATCCGGTTTGAGTGAAACAGTCCGATTCTCATCTCATGCAAGGTAAGAGTATGCGATTGCACCGTAAGAGTCAAGAAAAAATAGAACGATCGTTCGTTTTTATAAAACCTGTCTTGACCCTACATCCACAGCGTGATCAAGATTGGTGCTCCTTGCCCATATTCAGTAAACGCCGTACTTCTTTCCTTTGATCGATTCAATATCGATACGAATCACCGCTGTACGGCCCAGATTCGCTTTAGGATATTCAAATCGTTTGTTGGAGAACCGAGCAACAATTCTATCGAGCGCTTTTATTTTTTCCGCTTCATCGACAACAAAAGCGGTTCTGCCAAATCCGATGATGGTGCGATGTTTCACCTCAAAATCGCATGCGATATCGTTTTCGATAATGTCGTGATCCAAACTGACCTCAAAGCAGACCTTATCGTTACGTTTCATGATTTCGATCTTCGTCCCCGTTTGGGCCGAATGGAAATAAATCGCCACGCCGTCAAACGCGTAGAAAACGGGAACGAGAAACGGCGTATCACCATCGGCCAGCGCAATATGCATCAGATTGGCCGCATGCAGGATTGCATCAATCTCTGAACGGCTGGTAATCTCTCGATCTTTGCGCCGCATCGGGCCGTGTGGATGTCCTTCCTTTGATTTTTGCATAAAAATTCCTTGTTGTTAGGGGGCTGGAAATTACGATATGTCCGTTTCAGATTAAGCATAATTGACGGCTTCATAAAAAGTCCGGATGCTGCGTTGCATCCTTCGTCATTGCGGCGTACCCAAAAGTACGCCTCATTCCTCAGGATTTGCGCGCCTTGCCTGCGAACTTTTTACGAAGCTGTCCGAAATTCGACATTTTATGACGGCATCAATCTTGAGAACGATATTCAGACGGCTTGATCTTATATTGGAAACAGATTATAGTGTTGGTTTTCAAGACCTAATAGAGATGCCATATATTTTCAGACAGAGGAGCGCACTATGTTTTCAGGTATTCTTTCCCCCATGCATTTAATTGTCATATTGGTTATCGTTCTGATCATTTTCGGGCCTGGAAAACTTCCGGATCTCGGTAATTCTCTGGGAAAATCCATCAAGAACTTTAAAAAAGCCGTGAGCGGCGACGAAAGCCTTGATGGATCGTCCGATGCTAAAAAAATCAATACTGCCGATACCGCATCGACCGCAAAAAAAACAGATGACGCCAAATGACCGCCAAAAGAGAACAAGACAACCTATTTTGTCAGCACAATGCCGCACCATTCATGGGTTGTTTTCTCCCAGCAGCAATTCAAAGACAGTTTCTGGTAGCGGGCTTTGAGTTTTTCCGCCTCATCGTCACGTATTCCCGAAAGGATCACCATTCCACCGGAATGGACATGCCCTGAAATATAAGCGCTCAACCGGATCAACGTCGGATACCGGAGATTTGCCGCAATAATATGAAACCGCTGCTCGATGCTTTCGGCGGGCTGATTTATGACAAAAAAACGCTCCGACACGCCGTTGAGCGCGGCGTTTTCCATCGCTTCCGCAATGGCACAGGGATCGATATCCGTTCCTGTCGCCTGCCGGATTCCCATCTTTAATGCTGTCAGCGCCAGAACGCCGGAACCTGTACCGATATCCAGCAGAATGTCCTCTGAAATATTTTTTTTCCAGGAAAGCCTTTCTATCGCATATTCGATGCCTTCAACCGCCAGCCGGGTGGTGGGATGCTGCCCCACACCAAAAGAGGCTCCCGGTTTGAGGACGACCTCAATATCAGGTCCATCGCGTGGTGAACGGCATTCCGGCGGAGTCAGAATGATGCGGCGGCCGATTCGAACCGGCCGGTTATAGGATGTCTCGACATATGTGGTTCCGAATATATTGGTATAGGTCAGTTCACCATTTTCGACAAGCGCTCTGAGTGCGGACCGGAATTCCCGCCGGTTCACTCCCATTTGTCCCCAAAGCATTCTTTCAAGACTGCCGGAAGTGACCTTCACGGAACTGCTTTCAATAATTTCCATGATCTGCCGATATAATCCCTGAACGCTGTCCCCCGTAGCCGCTGTCATCATCTTCTTTCCTTTTTGTCAAAAACGCCGATTACCCGTCTCATAAAGGTATTTTATTGAAAAATCAATCTATTGAAATTGCATACAGAATGTGATTTTCAATAATTGTCTTGATAATCATTGAAAACGGGATTAAAAATTACCGATAATTCTCAGAAAACTCCGATTTGGAGACGGCTTCTTAAAAGTTCTCGCGAAACCGTCTTTTTTTAACCTACTAGCAGCAGGGAGGGTGAACACCATGAAGAGATCACAGGTTTTCAGTATGGGCGTCCTGATCGTTGCGGCATTGTTTTTTTCAGCGGCACCGATGGCTGCCCCGGCGTGGGCGGCGATGCCTGAAGCAAAAATCGGCATTGTTTTCAGCATGACAGGTGGGGCCGCATCCTATGGCGCGACCCAGAAACACGGGGCGCAGCTTGCCGTGGATGAAATCAACGCGGCAGCCGGCACCAAAGGAGTTCATATCAAAGCTTATTTTGATGATGACGCCAGCACCCCCCAGCAGGGCATCAATGTGTTTAAGAAATTCATCAACAGCGACCATGTATCAGCCATCATCGGCCCGACACTGAGCGATACGGCGCAAGTGACAGACCGCATCGCTCAAGCAGGTTCCGTACCGGTGCTGGGGGTCAGCAATACGGCGCAGGGAATTACGGAAATTGGCAACTATGTGTTTCGTGATTCCCTTACCGAAGCTGTCGTCGTACCGAATACCATCCGGACGGCCAAGAAAAAATTCGGTATTTCGAAAGTCTCCATTCTTTACGGAAACGATGGCGCCTTTACCAAAGCCGGCTATGACGCATTCAAAAAAGCACTGACCGACGAAAAAATCACCATTCTGAGTGAACAGACATTCGCCAAAGGTGACCGCGATTTTTCTCCCCAGTTGACCGAAATCAAGAGCCAGTCACCGGACGCTATCGTGGTGTCGGCGCTGGTGGAAGAAGCTTCCGGCATCGTCAGTCAGGCCCGGCAGTTGGGTATTCCGGCGTCGGTGCCTATCATCGGCGGCAATGGATTTAACTCCCCAAGTCTCATCAAAAACGCCGGCAGCGCCGCGGAAGGCGTCTTGATTGGCGCGGCATGGAGTTCCACCGCCTCCAACCCATTGAATCAGAAATTTGTGAAAGACTATGCCGCCAAATACGGCAATCCGCCGGATCAATTTGCGGCCCAGGCATATGCCGGCGTTTATATCGTGTATGATGCTATCCAGAAAGCAGGCGCTCCGTTTCAACCCGCAAAAATTCGCGACGCTCTGGCAGGCATTAAAAATCTGGATTCCGTCCTCGGAAAATTTTCCTTTACTTCCGGCCGTGATGCGGACTACAAACCTGTACTTCAGGAAGTCAAAAACGGTAAATTTGTCGTTGTAGGAGAATAATCAGAATAAGGCAGGATACCGGACAAGAGAGATGAACCTTTTTGCGCAGCAACTGATAAACGGAATTTTTATTGGAAGCGTTTATGGGCTTTTCGCCATTGGATACACGCTGGTCTTCGGCGTACTGGATATCCTGAATCTGGCCCATGCCGCCGTGTTCACTCTGGGAGGACTGGTAGCGCTCTGGCTGGTGCAAAGCGCGGGAATGTCCATATGGGCGGCGTTTCCGCTGGCGACACTCTTCTCCGGTATTCTGGGACTTATCATTAACGCCGTCGCGTTTGTACCGCTGCGTCACCGTCCGGACACCTATTTCTCCGGATTGATATCGAGCATCGCACTGGCGATTGTTTTCGAGAGCGCCGCGATAGGCATTTTCGGGGCGCGTACCGTGAGGTTTCCGATCAGCACCATCGCCGTCCATATCTGGCAGATTGCTGGCGTTACCATCACATCCCTTCAGGTGGAAATCGTCATGATTGCCGCCTGTCTGATGGCAGGGTTAACCCGGTTTCTCCGGCGTTCCCGATCCGGAAAAGCCATCAGGGCCGTTGCGGAAAATGAACGCGCTGCCCGCCTGCTAGGCGTTCATGTGGACGGCATTATCGCATTTACGTTTTTTATATCGTCGGCGCTGGGTGGTGCGGCCGGCATATTGTTTGGATTATATTTCGGAGCGCTTTCTCCGGACATGGGACGTTCCATCGAACTCAAGGGGCTTGCCGTCATTGTGCTGGGAGGCATGGGCAGCATCCCCGGCGCCATTATCGGCGGTATCGCTTTCGGACTCAGTGAAGTCCTTACTGTAGCCATTTCAGGCACTTCCAACCTGCGGGATGCGGTCGCTTTCACGGTGCTTTTCGCTATTTTACTCCTGCGGCCATCCGGTCTGTTCGGACGCAGACAGATCCGGGAGACATGATACCCATGGGTCTGAGCCACATTTTTACACAATTTTACGCGGTTTACGGAAGTCTGATCAATTTTATCGGCATCAATTCCCTGCTGGCCATCAGCCTGTATGTGACACTGTCCGCCGGTCAGCTTTCTTTAGGCAACGCGGCTTTCGCCGGCATCGGAGGATACACGGCAGGTATTCTGACCATGTATCTGAATGTTCCCTATATTGTGGCGCTGCTTGCCGCAGCGTTGATGTCCGGAGCCGTCGCCATGATCCTGGGATTTCCGGTGCTGCGGCTTCGGGGGGTTTTTTTAGCAATCGCCACACTGGCATTCGGAGAGGTAGTGCGTATCCTGGCCATCAATCTTCAAATCACCGGAGGCGCCGAGGGACTCACCCCAATCCCCGATAAAACCCAGGCATGGATGATTTTTACCGCACTGACACTGACAGGTTATTTTATGGCGGTGCTGCGCCGTTCCAGAATCGGGTGGAGTTTTGCCAGCATCCGGGAAGATGAAACCGCCGCCAAAGCCATGGGCATCAACACCACCTGGTACAAAACCCTCGCCTTTACCATTGGCGCCATGATTGCGGGCCTTGCCGGCGCCATGAGCGCTCATTTGAATTACATCATCACTCCGGGCGAATTCGGATTTTCTGCTGCGGTTCAGCTTTTAATCTTCAATATCGTGGGCGGAACCCGCGTATGGTACGGCCCCATCCTGGGCGCTGCGCTGCTGACAGCGCTTCCTGAAATTCTACGGGGTTTTGGCGTCACGGCAGGTCCTGTCCGCATGGGCGTTAACGGATTCATTCTGCTGATGGTGATACTTTTCCTGCCGAATGGCCTGGTATCGCTTTTTTCGCACAGGAAGGATTAAGACGTATGGCGCTGCTGGAAATTCGAAGTATCATCCAGATGTTTGGAGGACTGTGCGCGCTGAACGGCGTTGATTTCAGCGTGGAACAAGGCGAAATCCACGGGTTGATCGGCCCTAACGGCGCAGGAAAAACCACCCTGCTGAATATTCTGAGCGGAATGGCATCTCCGAGCTCCGGACAAGTTCAGTTTGCGGGCAGGGATATCCATGCGCTTCCCGCCTATCAGGTGGCATCTCTCGGTGTGGCCAGGACATTTCAGAACATCCGGCTGTTTCCGGCCATGACCTGTCTGGAAAACGTTATTGCCGGCCAGCATCTGACCGCCTCCCGCCCGCTTCTGCCCAGATTGTTGCAGTTGCCTTCCGCCTGGCGTCTGGATCATGAATACGAGAAAGACGCCCGATCAATCCTGGCCCGGGTCGGTCTTGAAAATCGAGCGCGGGTTCGAGCCCAGAGTCTTTCATATGGAGAACGCAGACGTCTTGAAATCGCACGCGCTCTGGCGGCCCGGCCCCGTCTTCTGCTTCTGGACGAGCCTGTGGCAGGCATGCGTCAGGGCGAAGTCACTCAAGTAGCAGAGCTGGTCCGTATTCTTGCAGGAGAAGGTATGACCATTCTTCTCATCGAACACAACATGTCTTTTGTCATGACGCTGTGTTCCCGGATTACGGTGCTCAATTTCGGCCAGGTCATCGCCACAGGAACGCCAAAAACCGTAAGCTGTCATCCGCACGTCATCGAGGCCTATCTGGGAGTGGACAAATCATCATGATGCTCGAAGTCAATCACCTGACCGTGACATACGGTCCTATTGAGGCGGTACATGACATTTCCCTGAACGTTGAATCCGGCGCCATCGTTACCCTGATCGGGCCCAACGGTGCAGGAAAAACCACTCTGCTGAACGCCCTGAGCGGTGTGATTCCGGTACGCGGAGGTAATATCCTGTTTAACGGACAGGACATCACCCGAATGAGCCCCCACCGCCGGGTAGCCGAAGGCATTATTCAGGTTCCGGAAGGACGTCTGGTGCTGGCAGGAATGACCGTGCGGGAAAATCTCGAAATCGGCGCATACCGCCGTCCCAAATCCGGAATCGCCGCGGATATCGCACGAATGCAGGAACGCTTTCCCATCTTAAAAGACAGGATCGAAGCTTCCGCCGGATCGCTTTCGGGCGGCGAACAGCAGATGCTGGCCATCGCACGCGGACTGATGGCCCATCCCAAGCTCCTGCTGCTCGATGAGCCATCCCTGGGGCTGGCCCCGCTGGTAGTGCAAATGGTGTTTGATATTGTGACAGAACTGCGGCAAAATGGTCTGACCATTCTTCTGGTGGAGCAAAACGCCCGTCAGTCTCTGGCGGTATCCGACAATGCGTATGTCATCGAAAGCGGGGCCATTGTGCTGGAAGGTCCGGCCGCGAAGCTGCGCTCCGACCCTGCGGTTATCCGCACCTATATGGGCCAAGGCCTTTGATGGCGTCGTTGAAACGTCCATCCGCATTTGGTTCAGGACGGATGGTACCCCTGACGCATCACGATATCCTTTAAAAATTGAAACACATCCGGCCCGGCCAAGGGCGGTTTTTCGGTTCCGGCCACCATTTCCTGATATCGCTCCATTGCAGCAAGGTCAAACGCCGCAACAGGATATGTCAATGCAAACAATCGATTGTGCATCAGGCTGTAGCAGACAATCGGGCCGAAAACTGTTTCACCGCTGTCTTTGAAGGTTATCCCTCCCATAATCTGGTGATGATCACTCATGAATGCTTTGGGCGCGGGTTTTAATCCCAGCAGTTCCGCAAAAAGGCTCAGCGCTTCCTGAACGCCTTCGGCGTATCCGTTCTTCAGGGATGCCGCCCCATCCGCGGCAATACCGTTTATATCCGCCGCTGAAAACGACAGATCCAAACGCGCAATGCACTCATCATGAACGGTTTTGACAGAGTCCGCTTTTTTACTGACCACCACATCCTTATCGTTCAGAATCTTGATGGCGTTCCGGATATTGACCATTTCCTTGATGGTAGGGCTTTTACGCATGGCAATATCCGCAATCGTGGTGTTGTAAAACGGCAGCTCGTTGTCCAGCACCAGAATATGCGACCTGCCTGAGCCTTCTTCGGGAAGATAAATATCCAGATCCCGTTCCTTGAAGTATCGATATCCGGCCATTTCCAGCAGCAGTTTGAAAAGCCCTCTGTCCACTTTTTTTTCACTTTCAGGAGGTCCGATCGTGAAGAGTACTTTTTCTGTCAGCCGATCTATCTGAATTTTTTTGAGAAGTTCCTGTTTGAAAGGCATGGTTCAGACTCCTTTGACATCCTGCAGAGGTTCAGAGAATTGCGCTGATATCCTGGTCAACGACACCATCGAAGACAGTTTTCAGCTTAACGTCTATCGAAAGCCTTTGTCAATGCGGATTATCTTGACTCCATTTCGTTTGCATGGTAGCAGAATCAGTAAATTCGCCCAAAATCGCGTGCTTGAAGCTGGGCTTTTCATTATATCATGACTCTGCTGGAAGTTCCGGACAGACTGTTTCAAACGCCTCTGCCCGTAATTTAAACATCTTTATCACAAGGAGACGCAACAATGAAACGCTGTTTGACGCCTTTTACCATTCTTTTTGCCGCTTTTTTTCTGCTGCTGACCTGTCACCCGGCCATTTCAGAAGATGCCAAAGTCCTCAGAATGGCTACGACGACCAGCACCGACAATACCGGTTTGCTGGACTATCTGAAACCTTTTTTTAAAAAAGATACCGGCATCGACGTACAATGGGTGGCGGCAGGAACGGGGCAGGCGCTTAAGCTGGGTGAAAACTGCGATGCGGATGTACTTCTGGTGCATGCGCCCGCAACCGAAAAAAAATATGTTGCAGCAGGATTTGGAATTAACCGCCGCGAAGTGATGTACAACGATTTTATTCTCATCGGCCCCGAAAACGATCCCGCCGGCATCAAGGGCAAAAGCGTCCATGATGCACTGATCGCCATTCAGCACAGCAAGAGCCCGTTTATCAGCCGCGGCGATAAATCCGGCACAAACATCAAGGAAATCGAGTTGTGGAAGAACAGCGGTCTTCCCCTTCCAGACAAGGAATCCTGGTATGTGCAGGCCGGACAGGGGATGCTGGCCACTATTCAAATGGCGGAAGAGCGCCATGCCTACACCATGACTGACCGTGGAACCTACATCAAGTATGAAACACTCCAGAAGGGAAATCCGCCTCTGAAAATTCTGGTAGAGGGCGATCACCTGCTCCG
>DAIEFO010000078.1 GCA_027325475.1 Desulfobacteraceae bacterium
TACGATCCGGACATAGACCTCTTTCGGGGTGAATTTATCGGACTGAATGGAGGCGCCGATTTCTACGCCGCCACCGTTCAGGACTTGCATGAAGAAGGCCGTCAATCCTTGAAAGTTTTTCTGGACATGTGCAAAGAAGACGGCGTCAATCCTCGCAAACGCTTCACTGGCCGGTTTAATCTGCGCCTTCAGCAGGATTTATACGAAAAAGCCGCAACACATGCCAAAGCTTCAGGAAAGAGCATCAATGCATGGATTGCGGATGTTATCCGCGATACAGATTCTCCGGCGCATCGGTAAAGATGGCGATTTCGTAAAAAGTCCGCATGCCGCGATGTATTGCATCCTTCGTCATTGCACCGTACAACAAGTACGCTTCATTCCTCAGAATTTGTACACCCTGCCTTGCCGCGGGATTTCAGCGTCATGACGTCAACTGCTGGATGATCGCATCTAATTGTGTTTTAGCGACGGCATTGGTGTCAAATGGAGAAACGCCGTTTAAATCGGCTTCGATAAGGGTATCGTCGTAAGGCAGAAAGCCCAGAAATTCAAAATTGGGCAGGTTCTTCTTTAAAAATGCGATGTCCGCATCGCTGCGGATTTTATTGCCCACCACCGCAAGGTGATGCAGTCCGATTTCGGCGGCCAGATGCTGAATGTGTTCCGCAGTGTCGATGCTTCTGCGGCCAGGCTCCACCACAATGATCAGCTTATCTACGGCCCGGGCGGTCGCCCTTCCCAGATGCTCGATACCGGCTTCCATGTCCATCACCACCACCTCGTCTCTGGCCAGAACGATATGGGTCACGAGCGCCCGCAGCAAGGTGCTTTCCGGACAGATACATCCGGAGCCTCCTTTTTTGATACCGCCCAGACGCATCATCTTGATATTCCCCAGCCTGGCCGACAAAGATTCCGGCAGGTCATCCACCTTTGGATTGAGCTTGAAAAAGCCTCCGATGCTGCCGGGTCTGGCTTCGGTGCGCTCGTAAGCCAGGTCTTTCATCTCGGAAATCGGTATAATCTTGTCTGCGTCGGCAATCCCTAAAGCACCTGCCAGATTGGCGTCCGGATCTGCATCAATCGCCAGTACGTGTTTACCTTGTTCATCAAGTTTTCGAATCAGCAATGCGGAAAATGTGGTTTTTCCCACGCCGCCCTTGCCGCTGACAGCTATCTTCATTGTATTACCATCCCTTGTTAAGGATAATTTCGTTCACCCTGGCTTCCGTCTGTTTTTCGACCAGAATCATTTTTCGGGCATGGGCCCTTCGGATTTTGTCTTCCAGTATGGCGATATCCGCCGGTTTTTCCATCAGGTCCATCGCGCCCAGCTTCATGGCCTCCACCCCTTTTTCAAGCGTAACATGGCCGGTCAGCAAAATGACCTGAAGCTCGGGTTTCACGGTTCTCAGCACTTTCAGCGCTTCAAGGCCGTCCATCTCCTGCATCTGAAGATCGAGCACAATCACATCGTAGGATTCCAACGCAATTTTCGAAATAGCCTCCCGCGCGGAACCCGCTGTAGCGACATCCATCCCCCGATATTTAAGGCGTTCGGACATGATGTCGAGAAAATCCTTTTCATCATCCACCAGTAAAATTCTTTCAGCCATGACCTCTTCTTCTCCCTGTCGGTTTTCAATGTAAGCAGGGAATACGCTTTTTCAATGCAGACAACTTCGAAAAAGTCCGTCTGCCCTGTTCGCGTTAATATCCGCCGGCAGAACGATCCACAGCTCACGGGTCTGGATATCCAGGGCTTGCGTCGCTTTCAGATGATTCAGTACATCAGGGATATGAATATTTGTCAACACGTGATCCACCGGTGAAAAAATAATGGCGGCGCCATCGGATATCTTTCGGGCGCACAGATGGAGCTGTCCGTCGGCGCCGGCCCTTTCGAGCAGTTCGCTCAGAGAGCGCCAGATCAGCGTCTGCACCCAGAATGGGCAGGTGGTAATGCGAACCGGCGTGGCGGAAGGCTCCAGAACCAGCACTCCTCCCTTCATGACGGCTGTCCGGGAATTCAGCGCAATCGCCAGAGTCAACGCATCTTCCAGATCACTGCATGCGACCGTCACATCGACGCTGTGGGCAAACTGGTTCATATGTTTGATCATTGTGTCCGCTCGCTGCACCTGCTTCATCACATTGCCCGCCAGAAGTTTCAGCCTGTCAGGATCTAGTGGTCTGCCGGTCCCTGCCATCAGCATCATATCTTCGAGAAGTCCGGCATGTTCATTGATGATGGCAAGCGCATTTTTCAGCTCATGAGACAGGGACGCCGATATGGCGCCGAAACAGCGAAGTCCGCACGTTTCTATGGATTCAGGATCGCTCATATCGATTTTCCAGGATGTCGCATCACTTCGTTCATTTTTTCCAGCAGAGCCTCGATCCTCACCGGTTTGATCAGATAAAAATCGCTGCCCGCCTCTGCGGCTCCGGCAGTGAAATCTTCTTCGGAGCCATGTCCTGTCAGAAATATGAACTTCATAGCAGGGTGCAGCACCTGCAATTTTTTTTTGAGTTCAATACCGCTGATTTTAGGCATCTTGACATCGAGAACGGCCAGATCGAATGTCTCCGTCTTTACCCGTTCCAGCGCTTCTTCACCGCCGGTGGTCCAAGCGGTGTGAATACCTCTGAGCTCCAGGCGTTCAGCCAGTGTGGACACCAGTTGTTCTTCGTCATCAACCAACAATACCCGCATCAACGTCTCCTTTTTTCTGTTCGCTGATCTGGGGTTCACGGATCAGCGGCAGCGTCACAATAAACCGGGTGCCTTTACCGACAGCACTTTCGACCTGAATATCGCCGCCCAGTTCCTGCACAAGGCCATAGGTAATGGACAGCCCCAGCCCGGTGCCGCCGGTTCTGCTTTTGGTAGTGAAAAACGGTTCAAAAACACGTTTTAAATCCGCATCCGAAATCCCGCAACCATCATCACTCACGCTGACGGACACAGATTTTTCCGGGACGGCGGCAACCGCGATTTTCAGATGCCCGCCTTCGTTCATGGCGGCAAATGCATTGTTGACCAGATTCAGGAAAATCTGCTGAAGCTTTCCCCGATCGCTCTCGAATTCCGGAATCTCCTCCGGAATATCCGCTGAAACGACAATGCTCTTGTATTCGGCTTCCTTGCCCAGAAATCCGATGACGTCCTGAATGATGTCACGGATACTCACTTTCTGGATACGCACTTCCATATGCCGGGCAAAGCCGAGAAGCCGCCGGGTAATGGCGCCGCAGCGTTCCACAGAGGACAGAATACTGTCCACCAGGCCGACAAATTTGGCATCCACAGCACAATCGCTTCGGAATGTAAGGATATCCTTGATCAGCCCCGCCTTTTCATTGATGATCGCCAGCGGATTGTTGATCTCATGCGCCACGCCCGCAGCAAGCCTCCCGATAGAAGCCAGTTTGTTGGCGTATTCCACCTGATGCAATGTCATTACCCGCTTTTGATCCGCCATGTACATATGGTTTACCAGATAGGTGGCCACACCAATGATCACCGCCAGGATCCCAACGATACTGACTGCCAGAAAAGCGACAAGATGCAGGCGGGTTTTAAACCAGGGTTTCATCAACTCGTTCTTCTGCTTGGTCACCATCAGAATAAAAGGGGTATCCACGATATAGGCGTAGCCGATAACATAGATGCGGCCCTTTGAATCCGAGGTCTGATACACCTGTGTTGTTGAGGAAAAATCTGGAATCGCAAACGGAATCCGGCTGAAAATATCATGAAAATATCGGGAAGGCGTCTGAAGCACACCGCTCCGGTTGATGATGACGGCGTCTCCGGAAGGCTCCAGCTCCATTTGCGACAGAATTTTCTGGAAACGCTCCATATCCAGGGACGACCGCAGGATAAACGAGTCCCCATTCGGCAGCAGGTGTTTGAGCGCTATTACGAAATGGGGAGCATTGCGCAATCCGAGAAACACATCGCTGATATAGACGCCTTTTTCCATGACCTGCCGAAACCAGTCATGCCGGCGGTAGTCCACCCCCAAAAGACGGTAAGACCCCGCGTAATTGACCTGAATTCCAGAGCTGTCAATCACCCCCAGATCGCTGAAGCCCCCCAGGCTTTTTTTCAGATTCTCCAGAATCGTCTCAAGCCTGGCCGTATCTTTCAGAGTGTCATACGGGTTGTCATGAACAACAAAATCAAGAGCAAACTTGCGTTCTTCCAGGAAAAAGGAAATAGCCCGGCGCTCGTTTGAAACCAGCCGGGATGTTCTCAGGAGGATTTCAGACTCTATCGCTTTCTGGGTGACATTATAATCAATCAGCGCCATCAGGATCAGCGGCGTCAGCGCAACACCCGCACAAAGAAAGACGGCCTGTTTCCAGATTTTCCTGAAATCGAACAGCGCTCTGAAAGGGCCCGATGCCACGTCCCGGTATTCCCAGAATTTGGGCATGAACCGTTCAAACTCAAGTTTCATGATGGATTTTTCCTGATATCACCGACAGTTATTCCTCAACATGTTTTTCGTTTTTGTATTTTTTCGTTGGCTTGTCTCAACGTGCTGCTCAGTACCTCGATATCCACCGGCTTTTGCAGATAGGCAAACGCCCCTAACCGCATGCAAGTTTCCTTATCGGCTTCGGAACCATGCCCCGTCAGGATGATGACCTCGATGCCGGGCTGGGTTTCCTTGACCCTTCGCAGCACTTCGATGCCGTCGATACCGGGCATTTTGAGATCGAGGATCATCACTTCAGGATCATCCTCATGCACCAGCCTGAGGGCGGATTCTCCATCAAACGCCACCGCGGATCCCATGTCCCGGAGCATCAGACGTTCGGACAGGGTCTGAACAAACTCCCGCTCGTCATCCACCAGCAGTACTTTAGACGGCGTCTCGAAATTGAATTTCCGGTAGATGTCGGACTGATAGAAATCCTTTCCCACACGGGTTTCAACCGAAAGCACATCCGTCACCTGACTTGCAATGGCCTTCAGGTCCTGCTCCAGACGGCTCAACATCAGCACGTTCTGGTGAATGGTCAGCGTGACAGCGCCCTTACATGCGCTGACTTCCACCAGATGGCCTTCATCGGCCAGCGCCGCTTCCACCCGTGCTGCTAAAAGAAAATCCGCAGCCGCCTGCATGGATGCTTCCGTTTTCTGAAGCACATCCAGCTTCAACTGCTCCAGAATCAGCGAAACGGCCTCAGCAGCGCCGGTTTTATGCATGGGCAGTATCATGTCGTACAGGGAGGAATCCCAAGGATCGCTTTTCCCCTGAAGGGTATGAACCCAGGCGGCGCAATCCTCATCCTGACGGCGAATCCATTTGGCGGCATCCTTATCGGAGATGTTTTTAGTTCCTGCCGCCAGTGAGGTTCTGAAATTCATGTCTGCAATCAGACAGACCCGCAGCACATGGGAGATATTTCGCGAAATCAACTGGCCGGAAAATCCGGAAAAAATCAGCTTGTCCTGTTCCAGATTCCGCGCCATCGCCAGCTTCAGACAGGCAATGGCGCGTTCTTTTTCATGAGTGAACTTATTAAACACCGATGTTCGGGATGCAAACGCACGGGCGATTCTGGCGGCATCCATCCCGGAAAGTCTGGCTGCCTGCGCCGTCACATCGCTGTCGGTCATCAGGCTGTAGCCGGTGCGATTGATCAGCTCCCGAAGAACGGTATCTTCACTGCAAAAGGCGCCTGGAAAAACAGTAATAATTGGCATTGGGATCCCCTTTGTATAAATGTCATAACAATATGATATAGTTGACCAATATTTTTCATTACACCAGACGGCAGGCGGTGAGCGGACATGTGACCTCGTCGCCGCCTCGATGCGTGGGCTCGTAAATAGCGCGGATGGCTTTTTCCATCGTGGCGAAGATGTGATCCTCTCCTATTTTGGCGGCCAGATGGGTACGGTTAAGCACTTCCATGACCGCTTCATTGACCCCGCTCAGGGATATATCCAGCCCCGCGCTGCGAATCCGGTCAATGAGCAGAGACAGGGTTTCTTCTCCGGATGCGTCGATGTCGTTGATGCCGTTTGCGACAATCAGGATATGTCTGAGTTCGATCTTGTTCAGCATCAGTTCGGTGATTTGGTCATCCAGATAGCTGGAATTGGCAAAGAACAGCGGACCGTCAAAGCGGATCAGCGATACATATCTGCATTCCTGAAGGCTGTGCGTGACAACACACCGCAAGGCGTCATCCTCGTCTCTGGCCAGAGAGGCCACGTTGGGCCGCATGCTTTTATACAGAAAGATCATCAGCGACAGCGATACGCCCAGCATGATCCCCTTATCCAAATGCGGGGCGAACCACAGGGTGAAAATAAAGGAAAGGACAGAGATAACACCATCATATTTCTGGGCTTTCCAGGCGTGGATAAAACCAGACACGTTGATCAGCCCGACAACCGCCAGCATGATGACCGCCGCCAGCACGGACTGGGGCAGATGATAGAGCAGCGGCGTAAAGAACATCAGCGCGACCAGCACGGCAACGCCGGTAAAGACGCTGGAAAGACCGGTTACCGCACCAGCCTGAAGATTGACGGCTGAACGGGAAAATGACCCGGATATCGGATAGCTCTTGCCGAAAGACCCCAGGATATTGGCCAGGCCCTGACCGATAAGTTCCTGGTTGGGATCCAGTCTCTGCCCGGTTTTACCGGCCATGGCCTTGGCAATGGAAATGGCCTCCATGAATCCCAGCAGGGAAATGATGGCGGCGTACGGAAACAGCCGGGCAATAATACTCAGGTTGATTTTAGGAATACTGAATGCTGGAAGCCCCTTGGGAACGGTTCCGATGACCTCGCCGCCGCCGATCATGCGTATTTTATCCGTTGCAAGGACGCCGTTGCCCACACGTATCCGCCAGGTGCGGCCATCGGTTTTGGCGCCTGCCGGCACATTGTCTTTGGGACAAAACATCAAAGAACCATCCGGCTGGATAACGCCGACAAACAGAAAATTCCGTATCTCGGCCCGGTATATCCGGGCATCGTATTTGATCAGATCGCTTTTTGTGGAGAGCATTTTATCCTGATGCTCGGCTTCAAGCGTTGCCAGAATATCATGTTTCTTTTTGGATTCCTCGATACGCTGAGTGACCTCGGTTCTTTTTTCCGCGATCGGATCCAGCGATGTCACGGCGGTATTGAACTGACTTACCATTTCCAGCGCCCGCTTGGAATTGACGGTGGACAGATTCACAAACATGTCATGTTCAAAGTGCATGGCCCATGAAAGAATGGTGGTGATGACGACCGCCACCAGTACATTGGGAACTTTAGGCGCAATCCGCTTTAATCCGTACATAATGACAAAAGCCAGAATACCCATGAACAGCGTCGGCCAGTGGGTATAATGAATGGCGGCCTTAACCACCCGGATGACGGTTTCATAGTGATGGGTCGCTTCATCCACATTTACGCCGAACAGTTTGGAAAGCTGGGATGTGGCGATAATGATGGCCGCGGCATTGGTGAAGCCATTGACCACCGGATGCGACAAAAAATTGACCACCAGGCCAAGCCGCAGCACACCTAATGCGAACTGGAAAATCCCCACCATCAGCGCCAGCAGAATCGCGTACATGACGTATCCTTGGCTTCCGGCGGTGGCCAGCGGCGCAAGAGACGCCGAAGTCATCAATGAAACGACCGCCACGGGGCCTGTCGCCAATTGTCTGCTGGAGCCAAATAACGATGCGATCATGGGCGGGAGAAACGATGCGTAGAGACCGTAATACGGCGGGAGCCCGGCAAGCTGTGCATATGCCATGGACTGGGGAATCAATACCAGCGCAACCGTAAGGCCGGATACCGCGTCCAGCCTGAGACTGGCGGCATTGTAATCCTTAAACCAGACTAAAAACGGAAAAAATCGTTTGAACATGCCTTCCACCTATTGTGTAACGGGTTTATTTTCCAGCATCCTCCTGCAGGATGCGATCAGTTCGTTAAACAGCGCGCCGGCGTCATACAGGTTATAAATCTTGAAACGCACCAGCCCGTCCACCATCGTCAGTATCAATATGGCCGTTTTTCTGGCAGGCATGGCGGCGATGGATCCATCCGCCTGCCCCTTGACAATCGCCTGCTCGAAAATATCCACAAAACAGTTGAAGATGGATTCCAGATGTTTCCTGCACACCGCATTGACCTCAGCCAGTTCGTATGGATACCGCCTGTGAAGCAGCATGAACAGGTCTTCCCTGATACCCGCAAGATAAAGATAAAATGAAATGGCGCCTTCCATCATTTCAAGACCGGTGGCAAATGTCCTCTCCGCCGAATAACGGGCGAATTCGGACAAAATATCTTCTTTGACGGTTTTTAAAATTTCCAGAAAAATATCCTGTTTGGTCTTGAAGTGATAAAAGATGGTGCCTTCAGCAGCGCCGGTAATGCGGGAAAGTTCGGCCATCGAGGTATATCTGAACCCCTTCCGGGAGAAAAGCTTCATCGCGGTTTGCAAAATAACGTCTTTTTTATTCATAAGAGAATTCCATTTTAAAAAAAATCAACCGAGTACTCAGTCGGTTTTTCCTATCGCAGCTTCAACAACATGTCAAGCAGACTTTTTGCGAAACTCAATTTTTATAGCCGTTGCAAAAAGCCGGTTTTCGGACGGCTTCGTAGAAAGCCCGCAGGCAAGGCGCGCAAGGCCTGAGGAGTGA
>DAIEFO010000079.1:0-7396 GCA_027325475.1 Desulfobacteraceae bacterium
CATCGAAGAAGTCTTCTTCGCCAATCCCAAGGTGCAGGAAGCCACGGCGATTGGCGTACCGCATCCGACACGCGGAGAATGCGTCAAGGTGTTCGTTGTTCTGAAGCCCGGCGAAACCGCCACGGAAAAAGAGCTGATTGACTACTGCAAGGGATATCTGGCCGCATATAAATTGCCGACCAGCATCGAATTTCGGGATGAATTGCCCAAGACCAACGTCGGCAAGGTGCTGAAGAAGGATTTGCGGGCGGAAACCCTGAAGAAAATGTAGAAAACCCCCAAAACGAAAAAGGGGCGATCCGAAAATCGCCCCTTTTTTTATTCAGGTCTCAAAAAAATCCGGGCGGTTTGTCCACCCGGATCGGACTTCAATTTACATCTATCATCCGCCGAACGATACTTCCGGAATATCCACCGCTGCGCTGCATGTTTCCATGATCGCCTTCATTTTTCCGTAGGTTACCGGAAGAACGGATTTGATAAAATATTCGGCGCTCCGGAGCTGACCCTCATAGAACGCCGCGTTTTTATTTTTTTCGGCGGCGGCTCTGCGGGCTTCCGGATCAAGGCTTCCGGCCAGTTTTTCGAGCTGCTGCGCGGCGATGGACGCTCTCCAGAGCAGCATCCAGGCCATCACCACATCACCGGAAACTTCAAGGAACGGATGGGCGTTGGCAAAGGCTTTCATGACCTGCGGAGACATGGCGGTCGCCCCCAGGTGCATGGCGACTTCTCCAAGTTTGTTGACGGCGCCTTCCACTTTTGCCGCAAATTCTTCCAGACCGGAGACGCCTTTGGCGGCGGCGATGGTTTTCTGCATTTCACCGAACAGATCCATGACCGGCTTGCCTTTTTTCATCCCCAGTTTTCTGCCCAGTAAATCCATGGCCTGAATGCCGTTGGTGCCTTCATAGATCATGGTGATGCGGCAGTCGCGCAGCAATTGTTCCATCGGAAATTCCTTGATGAAACCATACCCGCCATAGACCTGGACGCCGTGGCTGCAAACCTCGAAGGCCTTGTCCGTGATATACCCCTTGGCGATGGGTGTCAGGATTTCGATCAATCCCTGATACCTGGCTTTTTCATTTTCATCGGTCGTGGTTTCAATTTTGTCTGAACACATGCCCACATAGTACAGAATGCTTCTCATGCCTTCCACGTAAGATTTCATGATGAGAAGCTGACGCCGGACATCCGGATGCTGGATGATGGGTACGGACGGCGCATTTTCGTTCATGGACTGAAGCAGGTTCTTGCCCTGTTTTCTTTCTTTGGCATAAGCAAGCGCATAAGAGTATGCGGAAGACGCGCAGGTGAACCCCTGAAGCCCCACCAGGAGACGGGCTTCATTCATCATCAGAAACATGGCCTTCATGCCCTTGTTTTCTTCACCCAGAAGGGTTCCCCGGCATTTTCCCTTGCCGCCCAGGGTCAAGGAACAGGTGGCGTTGCCATGAATTCCCATTTTTTCTTCAATGCCGGTACAGACAACGTCATTGAATTCACCCATGCCGCCGTCATCATTGACCCATATTTTCGGTACGAGAAACAGGGAAATTCCTTTGTGCCGGCAGGAGCGCCCACAATCCGGGCCAGAACCGGGTGAATGATATTTTTAGCCAGATCATGTTCACCGCCGGAGATAAAAATCTTATTTCCGGTAATGGAATAAGTACCGTCATCATTCTTGACAGCCGTTGTGGTCAACGCACCAACATCCGATCCGGCTTCAGGCTCTGTCAGGAGCATGGTTCCCGTCCACTCGCCGGTGAACATTTTTTTGAGGAAAAGCTTTTTCTGTTTTTCGGTGCCGAATTCTTCCACCAGTTTACCCGCGCCATGGGTCAGACCGGGATACATCATAAAGGCAAAATTGCTGCCGACCAGATAATCTCCGGCTGCTAAAGACACCGTCTTGGGCATTCCCTGACCGCCCCATTCCGGATCTTCCGTCATCGCCACCCACTCGCCTTCTTTAATCAGGCCATAAATACGATGGAAAGCTTCCGGAACGGTCACCACGCCGTTTTCCAGTTTACAGCCCTCTTCATCCCCGATTTTCTGGGTGGGAAGAATTTCTTTGATGGCCAGATTTCTGGCTTCATTGATGATCAAATCGATTGTTTTTTTGTTAAAATCTGCAAATTTTTCATTTTTGCTGAGTTCTTCGGCATGAAGCTGCTCGTACAGGACAAAATCGACATCTCTGCGGTCTGCAATAGGTTGCGCCATGATTTGTATCTCCTTATGGGGTATTGTTGAGCATAGATTGATGCATTATCAATCGTGATGGGTTGTTAAATCCGTTAGTTGTCATGAATGGTCTGTCTTGTTATTGCCAATGCCTCTGATAAACAGGTCGATCAGCGGATCCACCATAGAGGTCAGATCGTATTTACCGCCGGAATGAAGCCAATTGTTAATGGTTTCATCCACAGCTCCCAAAATGAAACGCTTGACCAGACTGAGGTAGAGGTCTTTCCGCATGCTGCCGTCCGCCTGTCCCTGTTCCACGATTTCCGATACGATGTCCAGATACATTTTGGACATTTCCCGGATCTGGGGTTCGGCCGATCGACTGTTCTGATGCGTTTCCGCCTGATATACAATGGCCATGTTTTTGTCGCGCTGAAATTCGTCCAGATGGCGGCGGATCAGATTTCTGAGCTTTTCGACAGCACTGTCCGCTTTCGACACTTCCTCACGGAACAAATCGAATACCTGCTTGGTCTTGTAAGTAAAAAACTGAAGCAGTATGTCATCCTTATTCTTGAAATACAGATAGATTGTTCCATCCGCCACACCGGCCTCCCTGGCGATCTGGGAAATTGTGGACTGGTAGAATCCCTGCTGTGCAAACACCATCACCGCCGCCTCGAGTATTCGGTGATACTTGCCGTTATTTTTGTCTTTGGTACTGATGATGGCCTCCTGAAGAGCGGGTATTCGGGAAACATATTTCCCCCTATCCCGCTGCAAAACGCTGCATGGTTCTTAAACCATAAATCATGAATGAATGTTCATTCATTTATCAAAACATGCTTTCAATAGTCAAGGAAAATATATCACATCAATTGACTGGTTTCAATTTTTAATGAATGAATCGTCATTCATGAAGCGCCGTCGCATGCCCATAGTTCGATACAGCGAAAACATCATCGTGTCGAATCATAGGGTTGTCAGCATGAATCCCCCGGGTTTTTACTTGACACAATAGCGGCTACTTTCTATATAGCGAGTATGTTTTCATAATGATAAATCATCACCAGGTATCCGAACATATAAGAAACATCATGCAGACCAAAAAGTTCTGTCCATACTGTGGTTTTAGACTTGGCAGAAAATACCATGAAAATCGAATCCGGCTGTTTTGCAGTCAGTGCAATCAGCCGATATATGAAAATCCGGTGCCCGCGACCTGTCTGGTCGTTACGGATGTCCAGCAGAAAATCCTCCTGGTTGAACGAAGCGTCGAACCCCACAAGGGGCTGTGGTGCCTGCCAGGCGGATTCATAGAACTTGGAGAATCTCCGGAAGACGGTGCTTTGCGCGAGCTTCGTGAAGAAACCGGATTGACGGGTCATATCCAGATGCTCCTGGGTGTTACGGCGCATCCCAGCAGTTTGTATGAAACAGTGCTTCTTGTGGGATACTGGGTCGCCCGATATGACGGTCAACTGGCGCCCGGTGATGACGCATCGGATGCAGCCTATTTTCCGCCCGGCGATATGCCGGAAATCGCTTTTAAAAGCCACATGGAATTTATTCAGAAATGGGTTCAACAAAATGGCTGATCGTTTCACAAGGCGAGACTATCAGTACAGATATCAAGGCAACGGACTATGCATATTCCCTCATATCAGATTCATAATGTGCTGAACACGTACAGCTCTCAGCTTTTCAAGGCGTGTCTGTCCGAGATCGATCAACCATCCGGAGGCAGTCAGTTGGCAGAACTTCAGATGGTTCGGGAAGTTCAGCGCAGAACGCTGGTTGATAAAATAGCGATAGACATCGTTCAGCGGATTACCCGCCTCGATTCACTGACGTCTTCTTTTTCAGCCTCCGGGGATATTCCGTCAGACAGCAGTTCCACAGACTCCCATTTCGACGCTTTCGTTTTCAACATGCTGGATACCCGTAATCAGAAGATCGCTCGAACCCTTTCCATCGAGAATTCCATTTTTCTGATTCAGCGGAATCCGACGTGAATATTCCTGTTTCAGCCATGGCGCTGCGACGCTGCGTTTTCATCTTTTTCTGGATTGCAACACCATGACGCGCTGCGTTCCATAGCATGTATCTTGATGACATTGTTTCATTTTTCACGATAGAAGGATTATCTCATGAATTTTCCCGCAGACTTGAATATTGACCGCTATACCCCCGTGCAGCTCTCTCTTCGCGAACCTCAACTGCTCCCGGACCCAAAAGACCTGCTGGCCAGGAATATCAAGATGGTCAGAGACAGTATCGTTTTTTTCACCGCCTACGCCAATCTCAAAGGACTAGGAGGACATACCGGCGGGGCCTATGACATCGTTCCGGAACTTTTGATAATCGACGGACTGATCAAGGGCGGCGAATCCATTTACCCGGTGTATTTCGACGAAGCGGGGCATCGTGTGGCGGCGCAGTATATCATGGCGGTTCTGAATGGCTTTATGCCCCCGGAAGCGCTGATGCATTACCGCGAATTCGGAAAAGGCCTTTATGGCCACCCCGAACGGCATGATGAGGCAGGTATTTTCTTCAGCTCCGGAAGACTCGGGCACTTGTGGAGTTATGTCAATGGCGTGGCGGCCGCCAATCCAGACAAGGCCGTTGTTTTGTTCGGAAGTGACGGTTCCCAGCAGGAAGGCGGAGACGCCGAAGCCGCACGATATGCGGTGGCCAACAAACTCGATATCAAACTGCTGATCGACGATAATGACGTGACCATTGCCGGACATCCCAGCCAGTATATGACAGGGTATGACGTCGAAAAAACCTTGCAGGGACACGGACTTTCCGTCAGCTCCGGAAACGGTGAAGACCTGGATGCGCTGTACCAGAGAATCCATGCGGCGCTCACATCCCGCGGGCCATATGCACTGATCAACCGCCGCAAAATGGCGCCGGAAGTTGACGGCATCGAAGGGCTTCCCAAGGGTCATGATGTGATTCCCGTCAATTTCGCCATTTCATATCTCAAACGAAATGGATATGAAGAATCCGTCCGGATGCTGGAGACGCCTCCTGCCAAGACCGCCGCACCATCGTTCAAGGGCAGTTCGCCGGAACAGGGCAAAAACAGGGATGACTTCGGTAAATATGTCTGTGACATCTTGAAACAAATGCCGGATCGCAAACAGGTGCTGGTTGTGGATTCCGATCTGGAAGGTTCATGCGGTCTGCATCATATTCGAAAAGCCTTTCCGGACGTGTATGTCCATGGCGGCATTATGGAACGCAACAATTTCTCCGTAGCCGCCGGATTCGGCGCCTGTGAAGGAAAGCAGGGCATTTTCGCCACATTTTCCGCATTTTTAGAAATGGTCATCTCTGAAATCACCATGGCCCGGCTCAACAAGGCCAATGTGCTGGCGCATTTTTCTCACGCCGGCGTGGACGATATGGCAGACAACACCTGTCACTTCGGAATCAACAATTTTTTCGCAGACAATGGTCTGGCGGAAAATGATATCACACGGCTGTATTATCCTGCGGACAGCCTCCAGTTGAAAGCCGTTCTGTCTTCGATATTTTTTGACCAGGGGCTGCGTTTCGTCTTTTCGACCCGTTCCGCCACGCCGTTTATTCTGAAACCGGACGGACAGCGTTTTTTCGATGATGCCTACACGTTCATTCCGGGCAAGGATGATGTGATCCGGGAAGGCCGGGACGGCTATATTGTTACTTACGGCGAAATGCTGTACCGGTGTCTGGATATTGTCGAAAGCCTGAAAGACGAGGGCGTTTTCATCGGTCTTATCAACAAACCCACCCTGAACATGATTGATGAAGACACGCTTCGGCGCATCGGTTCCAGCAGCTCGGTGCTTGTGGTGGAAACACAGAACATCCGGACAGGGCTGGGCGTTCGTCTGGGCACCTGGCTCCTCGAAAGGGGATATCACCCCCGGTATGCCAGCATGGGCACCCATAAAGAAGGCCATGGCGGGCTTTCAGAACAGATTCCGTATCAGGGAATGGGGCAGGATGCCATCCGCGCCCGAATTCTCGACATGATTCAATAGGCCGGAAGTCGTGGTGGTTGCAGGACTCACGGGAGGCATTGCCACCGGAAAATCAACGGTTTCCGCGATTTTTAAAACCTGCGGCGCTGTCATTGTGGATGCCGATGTCATTGCCCGAGAGGTGGTTCAGAAAGGACGAAAAGCCTGGTCTGAAATTATAGACACGTTCGGAAGCCGGATTCTGCTTCCAGACGGCAGCATCAACCGTCCAGCGCTCGGGGACATTATTTTTCATGATCCTGTCCGGCAACAGATTCTAAACCACATTGTTCACCCCGAAGTAATGGCTGAAACCAACAGGCGTCTGGTGGAAATTAATCATGATTCACCAGACGCCGTTGTTATTCTGGATGTGCCGCTGCTGTTTGAATCCGGTATGGACAAAGGGCTTTCGGAAATCATTGTGGTATATATTCCGGAACCGCTTCAGCTTCAACGGCTGATGCACAGAAACGCCCTGTCCAAAGATCAGGCACTGGCCAGAATCCGCTCCCAAATGCCTGTCGAAGAAAAAAAACACCGGGCCACGCGGATCATTGACAACAGCGGCTCCATCGACATAACCCGGAAAGCGACCCAGACCATATATCACTTGCTGATTCGCAAAAATTGAGAGAAATTCATGAACAATATCATTCTGGCATGTATCATCGGGTTTACCATAGGCACAGCAGGCTACATCATGTTGCGGTTCTGGATTCTGCCCATCCGGAGGTATCAAAAGGTTAAAAAAAATATCCGGATTTTTTTCAATCAACTCACCGCTCCGGTGACAGACACCAGCAGTTCCATGATATCGGCGGAACAGGCGGATATCTGCCGCAAGCATGCAGCCGCTCTGACAGATACCTATTATGATGATCTCCCCCAGTGGTACCGGATGGTTCTCTCGCATAAACTCAATGAATCCCCCACCGAGGCGTCACGGGATTTGCTGACGCTGTCCAACACCCACGACCCTGATCATGTCCGGAACCGGATCAAGAAAATCCGGCAGTATCTGCGCATATAAATAGTGTCGTCAGTTAATCGGCTGTGTACAAAGTGAATTCACTCTGCCTGCCTTTTGTTAAGAACGGAGATTATCATGCACAAATATGATCACAATTAATTTCAAACACGTTCAGATACCCGTGCTGGCCATGGGAAAGGGC
>DAIEFO010000079.1:7406-8686 GCA_027325475.1 Desulfobacteraceae bacterium
CGGAACAGGCGGATATCTGCCGCAAGCATGCAGCCGCTCTGACAGATACCTATTATGATGATCTCCCCCAGTGGTACAGGATGGTTCTTTCGCATAAACTCAATGAATTTCCCACCGAGGCGTCACGGGATTTGCTGACGCTGTCCAACACCCACGATCCTGACCATGTCCGGAACCGCATCAAGAAAATCCGGCAGTATCTGCGCATATGAGATATTACAACTGCCGAGCAGAGGTTTTTCGATGAGTACCGCTTTTAGAGCCCATCTGTAAAACAATATGATCACAATTAATTTCAAACACATTCAGATATCCGTGCTGGCCATGGGAAAGGGCTGGCTGATCGTGGATAAACCCGCTGGCCTGACGGTTCACAACGCGGCCGGCCGGGATATTTGCTCCCTGGTTTTCGCCTGGATACAAAAAGAAGTGACGCTTACGGAACAGATCGATTTGGACCTGGAATTTGGCGTCAATCCGGTTCATCGCCTGGACAAGGAGACCAGCGGCGTTATGCTGCTGGCCGCCAACCGAGAGAAGTTCAGCTTTTTTTCAAACCAGTTTGAGTCCCGTCATGTAAAAAAGCGATATGTCGCCATTTTACATGGCCGGCTGGAAAAACCGGAAGAAAATGACCTGTGGGGAACATGGGGATGGCCTCTGTCAGAAACCGCCGGTGGGCGCCAGCATCCTGAAGGCCCCGGAAACCGCAAGGACAGCCAGACCCATTACCGGGTTCTTGACCACAGCGCCCACTACACAATGGTGGAAATCGAGCTTCTCACCGGTCGCACGCATCAGATCCGGCGGCACGCAAAACTATCTGGTCATCCGGTTGTCGGCGACACCCGCTACGGATCAAAACGGGCTATCAACACCCTGAAACGGAATTTTAACTTTAACCGTCTGGCATTGCACGCCCGTACGCTCACCCTGCAACTGCCCGACGGAAAAGTACCGGAAACCATCGAAACCCCGACGATTCCCGCCCCAATGCGGAATCTGTTTCAAAATGACCTTGCAGCAACGCCATCTGGTATTCTTTTTGCGCTCAGAAATCCGGGACAAGATATTCCATCTGTTGCCATATAGCCCCTGCACGTTTGATTCGGAAAATCAACTTATTACAAGTTCATCAAAGATATTTTACAATAAACGATATGGATAATGATCAGCTCAAAACATTGATTGAAAAAATTCAAAAGGGAGATATCGGCGTTGATGCGGCCATGGAAGTCCTCAAGCGTCTGCCGTTTGAGGATATTGGATTTGCCCGAATC
>DAIEFO010000007.1 GCA_027325475.1 Desulfobacteraceae bacterium
AGGTCATCTTGAGGGCGGTGGAGATGTTGACCTTGGCACAGCCGCGGGCGATCAGGTCCTTGAACTGGGCGTCGGTCAGGCCGGTGCCGCCATGCAGGGCGATGGGCACCGGCTGGGCCGCTTTAGCAGGAATCGCTTACCTGAAAGGCCCTGCAGAAGCGGTTCCTCGACGGATGCTGGGCTTTGTCGCTCTGGGCGTTATTGCTGTCGTGGGGGTCTGGCATATCACGCAGCGCTATGAAAAAGACATCGTATTTTACGCGCCTCGTTATACCACGGCATCCATATCGTTTGAAAACTGGACAGAAAATGGCTGGAACGAGCTTCCCGCATGCCGAATCGATCTTGAAGGGGAAGCGGATCAGCCGCTTACCGTTCAATGGGCAGGCTCTCCCCATGATCTGGCGGCATATCTGATTTCAAACGGGTGGCGTCAACCACCACCGATGAATCTTGCCAATTTTCTGCGGATGCTGTCGCCCGACACCCCGCTGTCACGCCTTCCCATCTTGCCGCGGCTTCACGATGGGCGGTTCGACTGTACGCATATTGTTCGCCAAGTCGGCAAACAGCGCTGGACACTGCGGCTGTGGCCTTCGGATTTTGTAATCACCGGCAGCAATACGCCCATTTTTCTGGGAACCATCGAAATTCAGGATCAACACCAGATGGCTGGTATGATTATCACCGCCAGAGACACCGGCAATTATGACGTTCCGCTGGACAATCTGACCCAGATATTGAGCTCCGAAAAACGGTTCGCCCTGAAGTCCGTATGCAGAACCGGAAACACCGTTCAGGGAAGCCCCGGTTCAGAATGCCTCAACTGGAACGGACGGACGCTGCTGATGTGGGATCGCCTGTCGCTGGGGGCCGGGCCTCAGCCGGCATCCGCTCAGGGTGCAGAGACACAAACCCGATGAAATTAATTCACAGGCATCTCTATGAATTCACAGGAACTGTATGAATGTTAACTGGGTCTCGTTCGATCCGCTGCGGACACTGGGGATTCCTGCAACCCCTCTTAAACCCGATCACTGGATCCATCGGCGGGATATTGTGCTGGCTGCAGACTGGGTGCTGTTTCCGGAATACTGGCAGGTCAACACGCTGGCGTATGGCTGGAAAAAACGGATTTTCCCCAGCATCGCCAGCTTTCATCTGGGACATGACAAGGTGGAGATGACCCGGATATTCCAGGCGATATGTCCGGACAATACGCCGGAAACACTGATTCTGGCCGCCACGGAAACCGCTGTCGAACAGATTCTGGATGAATTTTCATTTCCGTTTGTCGCCAAGGAAATCAGAAATTCAATGGGGCAGGGCGTGTATCTCATCAAAAACCGTATGGACTTTCTGGCGTACGCCCGAAACGCTGCGGTGTTATATGTCCAGGAATATCTGCCCATCACCCGGGATATGCGGCTGGTACTGGTCGGTGATTCTGTGGTGGCGGGGTATTGGCGCAAAGCTGCTCCCGGACAATTTCACAATAATGTGTCACGCGGAGGAAGCGTGAGCTTCGACGACATTCCTGAAGGCGCTGTGCGCTTGGTGGAAAGTTTTGCCCGGACAACCGGCGTCGATCACGCGGGGTTTGATGTGGCCGAGGTCGAAGGGCATTTTTATTTTCTCGAGTTCAATATCCGGTGCGGGACCCGTGCGCTGACGGATCGTGGCATTGCGCTCAGTCCGTGGATATATGCCTGGCTGACGGCTTCACAGCATCACGCCATGTCATGACGTTCCCGATTCCGGCAACGGAGGGCAATCGATTTCCGGTTGCCGCGATACACAGTATATCATTTCCATTTCCCGTACAGTCACATCGAACGCCATCCGGCTCAGGTAATTGACCGTGCCTTTGCGCACCAGCGTCCATCCCATGCTGACTGCCATTCCGGCAGGCGTCGTGGTTCTGAAAAGGCGATAGAATCTGAGAGGCCACTCCATCCATTTGTAAACATCCCAGGATTTTCTGGCGAACCTTCCGGCCTGCCGGAAGACAGGATGTTCCGTCGCCGCCTTGATGCTGTAAAGATACCGGATCTCGACACGGTGAAGGCGGCTTATCACCGGCATGCTCTCTGTTTCTGAAATCGAACGCAGCCAGAACTGGCAGCGTTCCAGAATGACTCTTACAAAGGCTTCCTCCATCGGCGCCGGACTTTCCGGAAAATGTGCTGCGGCGATTTCCGCAAGGGCTTCCTGAAAGCCGCTTTTCCAGTCGTCAATACCGGGCGCTGCAAACAGCATGGCGTTGATGCCTACCAGGCGGTTTCGGATGGCATGAATCCGCAGAGACTGCAAATGCGGTTCTGGATGCGTGAGATGGGCCAGATCTTCCAGGTCCTGTTCCAGCTCGGCGGCGTTCTGAAGGATATCGTCATGCTGAATGTCATGATCATAGGATAGAAGCGCCTGCTGCCCTGCAAACAAAAAAACATCCATCAGAAAGAACCGCGTCAGGGAGAGGATGGTCAACTGGTTGGACAGATAGATAAGCCATGAAAAAGGATCCGGCAGCAGAATGAGCCTCAGGATATTGGCGTGATGGATCCACTTCCGGTAACGGATATAGCCCCGAACCAGTTTGTGCCGGCTGATTTTTTCGTACCACTGCCAGGCGCTTCGGATGTGGCGGAGGCGCAGTTTCTGAAAGCGGGTGAATCCTGGCCGGCGCATGATGTTCTGAATCCGCAGCATCGCATTGTTGGAAGCATGCACCAGGCTTCCGATCGTGATGCACAGTTCCGGGTTCTCTTGATCCGGATGAAGGGCGGATGCAATATCATGAATATATTCAGAAAGATCGGAAAGCGCGCCGATTTCAGGAAACCCGGCCTTCCAGATGGCTTCGCAGCGTTCCAGCACCACCCGCATGGCGTCCTGACGCAAGGGATCAACGTGCGGCAATGCTTCGCGGAGGTCTCTGAACTCATGTTTCAGGGAGCGTTTCCACTGAAGCACTCCGCGCAGACGCCAGACAACCGTCAGTGTCGCTGCGGCAATCAGCAGCGTCATAATTCCCAATGCACCATGTAAAACATGATAAGCCGATATCAGGTTCACGGTAAAACCCTCTTGATTTCAACAAGTGCTGTATCGTATATGATTCGGATATGAACGGCTCCAAACAAGTGATTGTATCCCTATTGATTACCGTTGCCATCATCCTCTGCGGCACATGGGGGTATATGGCGATCGAGGGCTGGAACTTTCTGGATTCTTTGTTTATGACCGTCATCACGCTGACAACGGTGGGTTATGGCGAAGTTCATACCCTCAGTCCGCTGGGCCGGATATATACCATAATCCTGATTTTTGTGGGAGTCGGTTTTTTGGGCTATGTGGCGGTGTCTGTGGCGCAGTTTGTAATAGACGGCAGAATCAGGGCCGTTTTGGGGAGGCGACGGTTGGATAAGAAAATAAACCGCTTGAAGAATCACTACATCGTTTGCGGTTATGGCCGGATTGGCCGGGTACTGTGCATGAACCTTCGCCAGAAACCCATTGATATCGTGGTGATTGAAAAAAATCCGAGCCTGGTTCCGGTAATGGAAGAAGACAAGGTGTTGTATCTGGCGGGCGATACTGCCGACGAAGCTGTCCTGCTGGAAGCGGGCATTAAACGCGCCAAGGGGCTGGTGGCAGTTCTGGGTACCGATGTGGATAACGTCTTTCTGGTGCTGACCGCAAAGCAGCTCAACCCCAACCTGTTCATCATGGCAAGGGCGATTTACAAGGAGTCCAAGGCCAAGTTGATCGCTGCCGGCGCTACTGCCGTGGAGTCTCCGTACGAAGTCGGCGCTGTGAGCATGGCCCACCGGATTCTCCGGCCCACGGTCACCAGCTTTCTGAACCTTGCCATGACTTACGCCCGTAAAGATATTCAGATGGAAGAGATTCCGGTCGGCGAAAATTCCCGGCTGGTCAACGTCCCGCTGAAGGACTCCGGAATCCGGCAGGAGTATAATCTGATCATTATCGCCATCAAAAAAGACAATGGCGATATGCTGTTTAACCCCTCTTTTGAAGCCAGGCTCGAACCCGGATCGACCGTAATCGCCGTGGGGCAGGAGCAGGATCTGCAATTGCTTGAAAAAACGCTGAATCCCGATGGAAACGAAGATCGGTGAAAACGCGGCATGGCGCTGTCATCATCTTTTACCGCGGTCTGCTGGAGCCATCGAAGCGGCAGCCCGCGTCAGATAGTCCGATACTGCCGTTTTGGAGATTCTGGAAATACGCTGCATCAAACTGAAATGTATTTCGCTGAAATTGTAAGCACTTTTGATTGTATTGACCATGTCAGCCCATAGGTGAGCGGTCATTTCCGCGTCGGCAAGCGCTCTGTGAAAGACGCCGCTCGTCTGAAGCGATCTGTAGTTGATGAGCGTTTCAAGACGATGGTTCGGCGCATCCGGATAAAGGCGCCGGGAAATCAGCATGGAACAGGCGAATTCCTGCTTTCTGAGCATGTGAATACGTTCCAGCTCCGCATCGAGAAACCGCCTGTCAAAACTGGCGTTGTGCGCGATCAGGGGGTGATCCGCCATGAAGCGGGTGAATTCCCGCATGACATCGCCGACCGGAGGGGCTTTCTTTAACATGGCGTTGCTGATGCCCGTATAATCCTGAATGAAACTGCTGACGCGCATTCCCGGATTCATCAGGCTCTGAAACTGATCTACAATCCGGTTGTGGCGAAGAAGAACGGCGCCGATCTCGATGGCTCTGTCGCCATAGGCCGGCGAGAGACCCGTGGTCTCAAAATCAAGCACGACAAGGCTGTCATCATTCATTCCGGTTTCCATGTTTCTGAAGCCTAACCCATTCAAGATATCATGTCAATTGTCTGCCATCGCACCGCCGCATGGCGCTTTTATGGGTGCGGTTTCAACGCTGGCATGAATGTCAGAAATGGTAAACGGATGCCCACCTGCCTGAAGAAAGGAGCTTTGTATGAGTATTTACCATTTTGACAGGTTATTCAGTCCTGAATCCATCGCAATTGTCGGCGCCAGTAACAAAAAAGGAACGGTCGGCGCTGCACTGCTGGACAATCTGGTCCAAAGCGGCTATCCACATCCCGTCTTTCTGATTAACCCTGCCTACAGGAGCATCAACGGCAGGCCGGTTTATCCAACGCTGTCTTCGGTGGGCAGCAAAATAGATTTAATGATAGTGGCTATTCCCATTGCAGAAGTTCCGGGTCTCATTCAAGAATCGGTATCTCTGGGGATCGGCGCGGCGGTGATTATTTCCGCCGGGGGTAAGGAAACCGGCGCGAAGGGTAAAAAACTGGAAGAAGATATATGGCGATACGCCAGCAAGGGAGGACTGAGGATTGTCGGCCCTAACTGTCTGGGCGTCATTTGTCAGGCTTCAAAGGTCAATGCGACCTTCACATCCCGCATGCCGCTTCCAGGCAATATCGCCTTTGCATCCCAAAGCGGGGCCATTTGCAGCATCGTTTTGGATCATTCTCTTCAGAATCAGATTGGCTTCAGCCATTTTATCAGTGTGGGATCGATGCTGGACGTGGATTTCGGCGATCTTATTGATTTTCTGGGCAGTGATCCGTCGGTTCGCAGTATTATCCTGTACATGGAGAACCTGACGCGTCCGAAAAAATTCATGAGCGCAGCCAGAGCGGTTTCCAGAATCAAGCCGATTGTGGTGTTGAAGTCCGGCCGCAGCCGGGCAGGCGCCAGGGCAGCAGCTTCCCATACAGGCGCCATGGCCGGAGAGGATGCGGTGTATGACGCCGCTTTCCAGCGGGCAGGTGTTGTCCGTGTCCGCACCATCGAAGAGCTTTTCGACTGCGCGGAACTTCTGGCCAGAAATTACAGATCATCAGGCGCGAGGCTGTGCATTGTCACCAATGCCGGCGGGCCGGCTGTGATTGCCGCGGATGCACTGGCTGAATACGGCATCGAACCTGAACCGCTGAGTCCGGAAACGCTGCAAAGTCTGAATCGGGTACTGCCGCCGTTCTGGAGCAAGGCAAACCCTGTGGACATGCGGGGAGATGTTCCGATAACCACATTCTGCCAGGCGGTTGAAATCTGTCTGAACTCCAGACAGTTTGACAGTCTTTTGCTGATGACAGGGCCTCAGGCGCTGACGGATCCCGATCTGCTGGCCGCTTCGGTGGTTGAAACCATCCGGAATGCGCCAATCCCGGTTATTACCGCGTGGATGGGTGGCTGGGATGTGAAAAAAGGCCGGGATATCCTGAATCAGGCCGGTATTCCCGCCTATGAAACGCCGGAAAGGGCTATCCGTGCCTTCATGTATCTGGTCAGCTATGACGCCAATCAGAAAAATCTTCAGGAAATCCCTCCGAAGTTTCCCGCTCATTTTCATTATGATCCGGTTCAGGGCCGAAAGTTGATAGCACCTGTGCTGACTGCGGGGGAAAGCTGGCTGACGGAAACGGAGTCCAAGCAGCTCTTGCATGCCTACGGAATTCCCGTCAACCCGACACAGGTGGCGGCATCCGCCCGGGGAGCGGTATGTGCGGCAGGCGTTATCGGGTATCCGGTAGCCATGAAGATACATTCACGGGATATCGTTCACAAATCGGATGTTCATGGCATCCAGCTCAATCTGTGTACACAAGAAGAGGTGGAAAGCGCCTATGATCACATCATGGCGAATATCCGGTCTCTGAATCCGTTATCCCCGGTTCAGGAAGTGACGGTTCAGACCATGATCGAACGTCCGGATTATGAACTGATTATCGGAAGCCGCCATACACCGGATTTTGGCCCCATCATACTTTTCGGAATGGGTGGTGTCATGACGGAAATTCTTAAAGATTACGCCATCGCCCTGCCGCCTCTGAATCGGCTTTTAGCCCGGCGGCTCATCGAAAGCACACGGGTGTATCGGCTGCTCCAGGGATACCGGAGCCGCCCTGCCGCCAATCTGCCGCTTATAGAAGAAATTCTGGTGCGGTTGTCCCAATTGATTGTCGATTTTCCCGAAATCATGGAACTGGATATCAACCCTCTGATTCTGTACGACGATCAGGCGGTTGCGGTGGATGCCCGTGTTCGGGTAAAGGCTGCGGCGCTGCCGTCTCCGCATCATCTGGTCATCAGCCCATACCCGAATCAGTACGAATTTTCCATGGTCACCCGAAAGGGTGTTCACATCTTTGTGAGACCCGTCCGTCCTGAAGATGCGCCACTGATGGTGGATTTATATCAGACGCTTTCCAATGAGGCCGTTTATCACCGGTTTTTCAGAACATTCCATACAACGCCTGTCCAGCTTCTGCTGCGTCTGAGTCAGATCGACTATGACCGGCAGATGGCGCTTGCCGCGCTGTCCAGTAAAGGCGGCTCGGAAAAAATTCTGGGGATCGCCCGGCTTTTCGGAGATCCGGATAGCGTCAACGCCGAATTTTCGGTGGTGGTTGAAGACACCTGGCAGGGACATGGCATCGGTGCGACTTTGCTGGGAAAATGTATCGAAATTGCCAAAGAGCGCGGGTATCGTTCGATCTGGGGGCTGGTGTTACCCGAAAATATTTCGATGTTGGCCCTTGGGAAAAAACTGGGGTTCGACATCGTCATGTCGCCTTCCGGATCGGAGCGTGAATTACGCATATCCTTCGTTTAGGTTTTACTGTTGGCCCAATTCATGGTATCTATCGGTTTCATAATGCAACAACCCCGTAACAGTGGTCGGACAATGGGAAGTCCATTGTTTGTCCAGCCCGGCAGGAGCCATGAACATACGCGTAGCCGTCATTGACGATGAACCGATCGTCGGAAGCCGCCTGAAAAAAGCGCTTGAAAAAGAATCGTACCAGGTTGAATCCTTTACGGCCGCGGAACCGTTTTTCCAGGAGCTGATGCACAAGGGCTTTCATCTGGTCTTTACGGATCTGCGGATGCCAGGCGCGGACGGCATGACGGTTCTGGAAAAAACTAAAAACATCAGCCCCGAAACCGAAGTTATTGTCATTACGGGATATGGCTCCATCGATTCCGCCATTGAAGCCATCAAGAAAGGGGCCTATCACTACAGCGCAAAGCCTTTGAAACTGGATGAAATCCGAGCGCTTGCCAAAAACGCTGTCGAAAAAATCCGTCTTCAGCTCGAAAATCGCAGTCTCCGGGAAGCCATCGCCCAGAGAGATTCCCTCACAGACATTGTCGGCGTCAGTCAGATCATGCAGGATGTGTTTACGTTGCTGCACAAGGTGGCCGCGGTGGACTGCAATGTCCTGATCCAGGGCAGAAGCGGCACCGGAAAGGAAGTGGCGGCCCGTGCCATTCATGCCTTGAGTCATCGCCGGAACGCCATGTTTGTCTCGTTCAATTGCGGCGGCTTTACCGAGGAGCTGATCAGCAGCGAGTTGTTCGGCTATGAAAAAGGGGCGTTCACCGGCGCTGCTGCCACCAAGATCGGGCTGATAGAATCCGGAGCCGGCGGAACGGTTTTCCTGGATGAAATCGGCGAGATGCCTTCTTCCATGCAGGTCAAGCTCCTGCATGTCATTCAGGAAAAGCGGATATTCCGCGTGGGCGGTGTCCGGCCGATTGACCTGGATATCCGTATCATTGCCGCCACCAATCGGGACCTGAAAAAGGAAGTGGAATCCGGCAATTTCCGGGAAGATCTTTTTTATCGGCTGAATGTCGTCAACATCCATATTCCGACACTTGCAGAGCGCCAGGATGATATTCCGCTTCTGATCACACACTTCATCAGCAATTACAACAAGGCGTTCGGCAAAAAAATCAGGGGAATTTCACCACTGGCGCTCGAAATCCTGCTGCACTACGACTTTCCCGGAAATATCCGTGAGCTCAAAAACATCATCGAACGCGCGGTAGCCCTGAGCGATCAGGATTTCATCGAGCCGGACGATCTGCCTCCGGATATTCAGCAGCTCGACTTCCGGACATTTGAATCTGTGGATATGGAATCTCTGGAAAAAATAGAGAAGCGCCATATCATTTCGGTGCTGCAGCGCACCAGTTTCAATCGGCCTCTGACAGCGAAAATTCTAGGCATTCCCCGCACCACCCTTTGGCGGCGTCTGAAAGCGTACGGTATCGACAGCGACGCCGATGTTTTTGATTCCTGACCCCTGCCTTTTGCTTTCTGGTCACAGTCCCCTGTTT
Source organism: Desulfobacteraceae bacterium (assembly GCA_027325475.1). Classification (GTDB taxonomy): domain Bacteria; phylum Desulfobacterota; class Desulfobacteria; order Desulfobacterales; family Desulfatirhabdiaceae; genus RAAP-1. Next base: position 9,153 of record DAIEFO010000007.1, read on the forward strand.
CAATATGAAACATATTGCCAGATGCTTCCAATCGTCTCCAACAGGCACTTCCTTTCATTCTGTCGTTCCATTATGAAACCGCTGCTGCGGACAGCCTGAGCGCTATGTCGCACATTTCGTTGCTTTTGAACAACTAAAATACATTATTACAAATTGTTACCAGATCAGAATCGGCATTGGCACCATTTTTGATAGTACTAATCCTCTTACACGTTGGGGCCGCATTTTGATTTCAGAGGAACGTATGTGAATGGAACACATCCTGGTGAGTATGGACATCCGGCAGGCCGCGGACATCTCTTTTCCCTTGTTCCAGCAGGAACGCATGGAGGGGTTTCTGGGAGCTGTGTATCGTGCCATCCATCTGGCGGAGCGGATTCATGCGACGGTTCACATTCTGCTGGTTCTGACCTCAAAGCCGCCGGCGCTGGCTGTGGACAAAGCCGACGACATGAAGCGTCTGGCCAGGAAACATCTTGACCTGATGATTGAAAAAGCCAGGTCTAACGGTATAACAGTTTATTATTACATGACAATTGGAGATTTTGAAACAGAAGTCATCCGCTTTGTGGCGGAGCATAAAATTACCATGCTGATCCTGGGGTTGCCGAATTCGGGAGCCGGAACCGCCGCGGAGTTTCAGAGAACGTTATGTAACATTCGTCAAAATATCCGCTGCACCATCGAACTGGTGCGGCGAAAAGAACCCTTAACAACAAGGAGATAACACATGAGCATACCCTGGCATCTCTACCTGCCGATTGCAGGTAACAGCGTGAACATCCTGCTGGTTTTTGGAATGGGAGGGCTTGTCGGCCTTCTCTCCGGCATCTTTGGCGTAGGCGGAGGCTTTCTGATGACGCCGCTGCTCATCATGATCGGCATCCCCCCCACGGTCGCCGCAGCGTCAGACTCCAACCAGATTGTCGGCGCTTCCACATCCGGCACCATCGCCCACTTCCGGATGGGAAACGTGGATATCAAAATGGGCCTGCTGCTGCTGGTCGGCGGCGTTCTGGGCGGTACGGTCGGCGTTCAGATCATCAAGGTTCTGAACCGTATGGGCAACGCGGATTTTCTCATTTCCATCACCTATGTGCTGATGCTGGGCATCATCGGCATCTATATGTTTCAGGAAAGCCTGCAAGCGCTGAGACATGTCCAGAAACAGGCAGCGCCGGTTTCTCCAGCAAAGCCGTCGACGTACGCTGTGATTGTCCAGAAGCTGCCTTGGCAGATGATGTTTGAAAAGTCCGGCGTTCGGCTTTCCATATTAATGCCGCTGATTCTGGGGGTTTTTGTCGGAGTGCTTTCCGCCATTATGGGCGTGGGCGGCGGCTTTATCATGGTGCCGGTCATGGTATATCTGCTGCGAATGCCCATGCATGTTGTGGTAGGCACCAGTCTTTTTCAGATTCTGTTTACCTGTGTGAACGTCACTATCATGCAGGCATATACCAATCATACCGTTGATTTTGTGCTGGCGCTGATTCTGCTGCTGGGTTCTACGATCGGCGCACAGTTCGGCGTCAAGATCAGCAAACGCCTCAAGGCGGATCAACTGAAAATTCTTCTGGCCTCTTTGGTGCTGGTGGTGATGGTTAAGATGCTGCTGGACCTGTTGCTGACCCCGAACATTCTGCTGTCTTACATAGGAGGCCACTAAATGATGAAGAAATTTACTGCAATGATCGTTATCTGCGGGTGTATAGTGCTTGCCGCATCCGCGGCAATGGCTGATGAAGCGCTTCAGGCCCAATTATTTCCGGACAGGATCGGAATCGGCACATTTTACAACGGTGATACCATATCCATGAATGGTACGCTGCCTGCGGATTGTAACGTGGTGGTGCGGGTTACCGGCGCGGACATGCATCTTAAAATGAAAAAGAAAGGAAAAGTTCTGGGGCTGTTGTGGCTGAACCGGGATACGGTCAATTTCGATGCGGTGCCTGAAGCTTTTCTGCTCTACACATCCGGCAAGTTCGATGCGCTTCTGGACGGGCGCCAGAAGCAGACTCCGGTCTGGCAACTGGGGCTGACGGCGCTGGAGGACCGGATCGTCGTGACGCCGGTATCGCCCGAGCGCAGTACCTTGATTCAGGATTTGCTGAAGCTTAAGGAAAATGAAGGATTCTACGCTGTCAACACAACAGGAATCCGCTATACGCCGCTTTCGGGAGACCAGAAAAAATTTGACGTTACGCTCGGAATTCCTCCCAAACTCCCGCCGGGCGCCTACAGGGTTGAAGCTTATGCGGTGCGGCATGGCGATATCGTTTCAACCTGGCAGCATCCCCTGACCGTAAAACTGGAAAGTTTCCCCAAAGTGCTTTCTTCTCTTGCATTTGACCGCAGTGCGCTATATGGAATTCTGGCAACGCTGGTCGCGGTGGTCGCCGGTCTTTTCATCGGCGTGTTTTTCGGAGGCGGAAAAGGCGGGCATTAACGCGGCCTGTAATCCCCGCGGACAGACAATTTTTTGCGAGTTCATCACCATGTTACACAGACTGATACGCTTTATCCAGGATATCACGGGTTACATGCAGCAGCGCCGCAGTCTGGAGCCCGAATATCCATTTTCCAAACTCTTCAAAAAGTTTCAAAATATACTGGCCTCCAACAACGAAGCGCTGGAACTGATTGCGGATATGGGAGATAAACTCGGCGGGGATTATGTCTTTGACAAACAATATATTTTATCCACCTATGAACAGTTAAAGAATCATGTCTTTCGGCTGGTGCTCGATTTAAATACCTTGTCGCCCGGAAAATATGTACGGCTTTTCGAAGTCTTCGAAGACATCAACGATACCATTCAGCAGGAACTCTCCGGGAAATGGGTGCTTCCCCAGGGTGACTTCGCCATCCTTTATCCGGCACTGAGTCAGGACATGTATGAGCTGGTAGGCAGTAAAAACGCCAACCTTGCGGATATCCGCAATATCCTCGATCTGCCGACACCGGACGGATTCGCCATCACAACCAGTGCATTCCGGGCATATCTGGAAAGAAACGGTTTGTGCGATTATCTGGTGCAGGCCATGTCGCTCTGGGACCCGGATGATGAAAAGGCCTGCGAGGAAATCGCTTCCGAAATTCAGGCGCATTTTCTTTCCGGAAGCTTTCCACCGGAAATGACGCGACAGGTGGAAACGGCTGTGGATGCGCTGCAACGCAGCAACCCTGGGAAAATGCTCTGTTTTGCGGTTCGAAGTAGTGCCTGGGGGGAAGACAGTATTCACAGTTTTGCGGGACAGTATCAGTCATTTCTGAATGTTCCGGTACACCAGCTTCTGGACAGCTATCGAAAGGTGCTGGCCAGCGCTTATGCGCCTGGCGTACTGGCATATCGCCATGAGAAAGGGTTTCAGGTTCAGGAACTGGCCATGTCGGCAGGCTGTCAGCTCATGGTGAATGCCGCCGTCAGCGGCGTTATCTACACCCTCGATGCGCTTTCCGGTGAAACCGACACGCTGCTGATTACCGCCGCCTGGGGATTGGGGGCGCCGGTCGTGGACGGCAGCGTGCTGACAGACCGCTTCAAAGTCAGCCGCACTCCGCCGCATGCCATCGGCAACGTTGCATTGGCGCAGAAATCCACGATGATGTTGCCGGAAGCGGCGGGAGGAACAAAAACGGTCCCGGTTCCCGATTCCCGGCAGCATGAACCATGTCTGACGCAGGATCAAGTTCAGAAACTGGCGGAAATGGCGCTTTTGATCGAACGTTATTTCAAACGTCCTCAGGATATCGAATGGGCGATAGATACGGAAGGCAAAATAGTCATTTTGCAGGCCAGACCGCTGCATATCCGCACACAGCCGGGATGTACCGCGGATCATGTGGCCAAGGCCATGAGCGATCACGCCATTCTCCTGAACAATCAGGGAATCGTGGTGCAGCGAGGGGTGGTGGCCGGCAAGGTGTTTGTCGTCAGAAATGAGGACGATCTGCTGAATACACCGACAGGCGCCATACTGGTGGCCCGCCACACTTCTCCCCGGCTGGCAAGGGTGATGCGCCGGATTCAGGGCATTCTGACGGATGTGGGCTCACCGATGGGCCACATGGCCACAATTGCCCGGGAATTTCGAGTGCCAACGATTGTGAACACGACCGTCGCCACGCGGATTCTGAAAACCGGAGACAGCATTACCCTGGATGCATCCCAGAATATCGTTTATTCCGGACTGATTCCGGAACTTTGCTATGATGAAATCACTTCCGAAGATGTATTCGAAGAATCCTATGAATACCGGCTGCTACGCCGGATATTGCGCAACGTCAGCCCCTTGAATCTTATCGATCCGCATGACCAGAACTTCAGGCCGTCCGGGTGCCAGACGGTGCATGACATCATTCGTTTTGTTCATGAAAAAGCCGTACAGCAGTTGATTCATCTCGGAGATACCCGAACTGCGCAGGCAGACGCCACCTCCAAGCGGCTGAAATGCGCCATTCCTCTGGGGTTGACCGTCATTGATATTGGCGGCGGCATTCAGGCCGGAAATGCGATGGCCAGAGACATCGGTCCCGAAGATATCGCTTCGACGCCCATGAAAGCGTTTCTGGAAGGCTTGACCGCACCAGGAATGTGGAGTACGGAACCCATGTCGGTGGATTTCGGAAGCTTCATGTCCAGCCTGACACGGACATTTTCCGCAGCGTCCGAAAGCGCCCGATATACAAACCGCAATCTGGCGGTGGTATCTGCTGAATATCTTGACCTGAACTTGCGGCTGGGATACCATTTTAATATCATTGACGCCTATGTTTCCGACAAGCCCAATGATAACTATGCCTATTTCCGGTTTCTTGGCGGCGTTACGGATGTCACCCGAAGATCACGGCGCGCCCGCTTTATCGGCGAGGTGCTGGAACGGTTCAATTTCAGGGTGGATATCCGCGGTGATCTGGTGGTGGGCCGTATCAAGAAGCTGGACAGGGATATCATGATTGAAAAAATTACGATAATTGGCTGTCTGGTGGCTTATACCCGCCAACTGGATGTCCAGATGAACAGCGACGACGATATTCATCAGCATGTGAGCGATTTTTTCAAAGGAGTGTGTGTCCATGACATCGGATCAGAAAACAACGGTTTTAATACTGGATGATGAACCCATTGTCTGTAAACGCCTCAAACCGGCCCTGGAAAAATCGGGTTACGAGGTGGAATCGTTCACCCGCAGCCGGGAAGCCATGCACCGGCTGACGGAACGACAGTTCGATATAGCCATTACGGATCTGAAAATGGATGGGATGGATGGCATGGCGTTTCTGACGGAAGTTAAAAAACGGTATCCTGAAACGGAAGTCATTGTCATTACAGGATTCGCCACCATGGAAACCGCCAAGGAATCTTATCAGAAAGGCGTGTTCGATTTTGTCGCCAAACCTTTTAAACTGGGGGAAATTCTGGAAGTGGTCAAAAAGGCCGAAGCCAAACGCAGATCAGCCTGAAATCACATGGAGGAGGTGCTATGAGAATTCTGTTTGCCGGAGATGAACATCCCTACAGCGCATATGCGTTGAAAAAAGTCATCGAACTGGCATGGCACACGTGGGCGGATGTCACCTTGCTGTCGGTGTGCCCCACGCAGCCGTCTTCCCGCGACCCCCTGCCGGAGGCGCTTCACCGGTACCGCGAAGAATTTATGGAAGCCCTTGGCGGTCCGGACTCTCCCTATGCACAGGAACGCTGGGAATACGAATGGATGGCGCTTCGAAACGGAAGCTGGGAAGAAGTCCAGGTGCGCCGGGGAATTAAAAAAGAGCTTCGGGTGCGCCTGAGGGTCGGCAACGCGGATACCGAAATTCTGAGTGAAGCTGTCCGTGATGGCAGTGATCTGATCATACTGGGATGCAGCGGCGGGGGCGGATCCTGTATGTGGGATTCCGCAGCCTCCACAGCGCCTCAGAAAGTGGTCGGCAACGCGGCCTGTTCGGTGCTGCTCATCAAGGAAGACAGACCCGTCAAACGGATTCTTGCCTGCATGGATCAGACAACGGCCAGTCAGGAGTCTCTTGAAATGATCAATCAGCTCCTGACCATTCACGGGGCGCAGTTAGAACTTGTCGGTCTTACCAAAGACGGCGGCGCCAGGCCGGAAGCCTATACCCAGTTGATCCGGATTGGCGATTATTTCGGCGATAAAGGCATCCCTGTCAGCACGCGCCTGGCGGAGCAGTCCAAATTTGAATCCGTGCTTTCCACCCATACCGGAGACGATCTGCTGGCGCTCTGGATGGGCAAAAAATCTCTGTTGACCCTGCTGTTTCCCAGAGATTGGGTGGAAAAATTCGTCAGCGCCTGTCCGTCATCGGTGCTGGTGTTACGATAGATTACCTCAAAAAGGTGAATTTATGAAAGTTTTGGTGGCTGTGGACAAGGGAGGGGAATCGCAGAAGGCGCTGCGTTATGCCTGCCATCTGTTTGAAAATTTCGACGCCAAGATAGATGCGGTTTATGTAAAACCGGATGAAACGGATATCGGCAATGAGACCCTTTACGCTCCCTTTGTGGGGCAAGGAGAAATCAAGGCATGGATCGAGCAGGAAACTGAAACGGTGGCCGAAGATGTGTTGAATTCCTGTGAACTCTGCGAGAACGGGAAAGTTCCCTGCTGGCCGAAGATTATTACCGGTGATCCTGCGGAAGAAATTCTGCATCTGGCCCGAACCTATCATTACGACATGATCGTTCTGGGGGCGCAGGAGCAGTCTGCAATCAAGGGGTTCATTCTGGGTACGGTACACGCCAAGATTCTGCACCACGCCACACAGCCCGTGCTTATCGTCCGGAATTTCAGGCCGATTCAACGCATTCTGATCGCCTACCGGGGGTCGGCCTGTGATCAGGACGCGTTGGATTTTATCGGGATGCTCCTCCAGAAACGAAAACCGGAAATCACCATCCTGCATGTTCAGGAATCGGAACGCGGTGAAAATGATGTGGCCGCCCAGACTTGTCTGATGCAGGCCGAACAGAAGCTGAAAGAATTCCAGCACACGCCGCTGACCAAAAAGGCTGCCGGCAATTTTACCGACGAGATACTCAAGGAAGTGGCGACCGGCCGCTATGACTTGGTCGTGCTGGGGGCTTATGGGCATCACCGTCCGAAATATCTGGGACTGATCAGCGATGAAGCACTCAATATCGCGCGGTTGACAACACGGCCGGTGCTGGTTTTCAGAAATGCAGCATCTTGAACTGATATCCGAATTCGAAAAACCGGATGGCGATGGAGAAGCTTTCCTGACGAAGCGCCGTATTCCCCGGCATGAAGCACTGCAATGCCTGGCGCAGTATTACGGAATTCCGTTTATCGAATATAACGAAAGACTCCTGGCGCCTGGTGAGCTGTTGCCGAAAATTTCCCTGGAGCGTCTCAAAGAGGATCTCTGGTTTCCGCTGTTTTATCGAGATGGCGCCGTGACGGTGGCTGTCAGCAGACCGCGTGATCCGGATGTTCTGGAAGCTATTCGGAAAACGCTCGGTATTGATCGCCTGCATCTGCTGATTGCGCTGCCTTCCGATATTGTTGCTATCATCGAAAATCACCAGGATATCAATCCCGGTTTTTCGGCGTCCGCCAGCAGGACGACACTGGCCAAACTGCGCACCTGGTTTGCGGGGCAACGGGTAATGCTGGCCCAATACCGGACCATCCTGGCCAAAGGCAGAACAGGTCTGGCGTTTATCCGCACCGGCATCGCCTTTCTTTCCATCAGCCTGACGCTGTTCAGGCTGTTTGGTTTCGGATACCTGACCATTCCGGAATTTCTGCTTCTGGCCTGTGGCGTTGTCATGGTGCTGGACGGTTTTACGTGGTATCTGCCGGCCCGTCAGGTAGGTCGAAAATCGGTGGGAAAAGGTGTCACGGAACCAACCTTCGGCACCACGATTCTGGAACAGATAACGTCTCCGGAGGGGCCTTCGTACCGGCGGACACCGCCTGTTTCCGGCGCAGAGCTGCTCAGATCCCGCTGGAACCGGCTTTCTCCCGTTCAGAAACGCCGGTTTCTGGCCATCGACAGAACCGATCTGGCCGAAGAGCGCACCATGCTGGCCGGTTTTCGCACGATCATGGCGCAGGCCCGTACAGGGCTTGCTTTTACCCGTACCGGGGTTGCGTTTATCGGACTTGGTATTGCATTTTTGCGGGAATATCATGAGAGTCTCTGGAGCATATTTGACTGTGTGATGATTTTATTCGGTATCGGCATGACCCTGGAGGGGCTCCACTGGTATCTGCCGGGCCGGCAGGCCGGTAAATACAGCACCATCGGTCTTAAAAAGGCATCCAGGCGCGTGTCCATCTGGGATTTCATGTTTCCGCCGTTTCATAAGCGCATCAGCCCCAATGATCTGCCGTCACCGCTTCGGATTAACGGTGACTGCGCGCCAGGCATATGGGGTACAACGGGGCTGGCCCTCGAACGGACACTGACAGCGGACAGGCGCACGGTCAAAGCAAGACTTCGGACCGTGATGGCGCAGTCCCGCACCGGGCTGGCGTTTATTCGAACCGGGACCAGCATATTTTCAGTCGGTATGGGATTACAGGTCTTTTTCGGTTTCAGGAATATCTACTGGTCATGTCTCAACATGACGCTGGTCGCCGTTGGACTCGTGCTGATCGTGGATGGTTCCTACTGGCATTTTCCGGCGGAAAAGATAAAAAAACAGTTTCCCTATTGCACCTCCGATATGGAAATCGCCTTGCCGGATTATGGCAGGCCCACACCGGAATGGCCAAAGGTGGTATTCAGTCATGATGATATGTGACCCGGCAAATTATTCCGATACGGTGGATGCCGGTTTTGAACGGTTTCGCTCACTGACGGCCCGGAATACTCTTCCTTCCGACATGCTGCGTACAGCAGGAATCGCCGCCGATGTCCGGTCTGTGAGCATTGAACATGTTCTCCGGCATGAACTCAATATCCCCCGCCGCAAGCTTGTCGAAGCGCTCGCTGATTATTATCAGTGCGACTGGATTGAATACGATGAGCGTACGGCGGTGCCTCCGGATTTGCTGGCCGGTCTTGACGCCGACCTTCTTTGCGGCGCACTCTGGTTTCCGGTGCTTCGGAACGGCGATACGGTCGTCATTGCGGCCAATAATCCTTCGGATCCCTTTGTCATGGACCAGGCCAGGCGCATGGTTCGTGCTGGGAGGTACGAATTCCGCGTGGCGCTGACCGAAGATATCCTGTTTTTTATTCAGGATTTTTTAAACGGCCCTCCCGAACACCTGATCGGCAATGAAAGGACGGGGCTGGCGTTCTGGCGCAACATCATGTCCCGGTGGCGTACCCGTCTGGCCTGCTACCGGACGGATTTTGCCATTGCCCGAACCCATTTCAGTTCACTGCGCTGGGGGTTGGGACTGATTACCACCGGGCGGGTAATGTTGCAGCTTGAAAGAGGCGGCCATCTCTGGGTGGCATTTTGCTGGACGATGGTTGCCGCCGGGGTGCTGCTGCTGATTGCAGGATTTGCCAGCTATTTCAGAATCAAAAGATCCATCGTCAGGCCGCCAGCGCCCCATACCTTGATCGAGGTCAGCGCGGCCACGCTGCATTTTCTGGAAAACTATCAGTTCGCCGAAAAGGAACGCGCCGAAGAAGCGCCTCCCCGCGGCACCATGCTGGCCCGTTTGATGGAATTATTACCCAACTCCTGCGTGTTCATCGAAAATTCCACAGACAACAAGGTCAGGTCCTATCTCGCGCATGAACGGACGGCGCTGGCGGCTCAGCGAACGGTTCTGGCCTGTTACCGCACCATCTACGCCCGCGCCCGCACCGGCCTGTCCTTTATCCGCACGGGTTCCTCCTTTATCGGCATAGGCACCGGTCTGATCGAATATTTCGGATTCAGCATCATGACGCTGGTGGATGTACTCATCGTTCTGGTGGGTCTCCTGATGATCACCGACGGTATTGTGTGGTACTGGCCGGTCAGAAAGGAGCAGCGTGAGGCTCCCCCAATGGTATAGACTTTCGATGCAGAAGGAAACACCAATGAAGATTGTTCACAAGATCATCCTTGCCAATACATTCAACATCCTGCTGATTGCGCTGACGGGTTTTTTCGCCTATCAGAACCTGAATCTTCTGCTGACCAAGCTGCGGTATGTGGAGATTGCGGACGATATGAACGCGTCGTTTCTGGAAATGCGGCTTTCGGAAAAAAACTACTTTCTCTACAAGGATACATCCGCGCTCAAGATCATTCAGAACAAGCTGAATGAAAGCAAGGAAGCGATGGAGTCTGGGCGGGCGGATATCATCAAGGCCATCGGCACCCGGAGTTATCAGCAACTGGAATCCAGTACGCACGCGTATCTTCAGATCATCAGCAGCGCGGATGTCAATGCACCGGCTTCGGAGGAACTGCAATCCCGCATTCGGGAAGCCGGGCAGCGGTTGCGAGAGTTTTCCGATCATATCACCAAGATGGAACGCAGCAATGTCAGCCGGCTCATCGCAGATTCCCGCACGGGTCTGTTCACATCCCTGGTGCTGATTCTGTTTTCGGCGCTGGGATTTTCCCAGTTGATATCCCGCCGTATTCTGAAGTCTCTCACGGAAATCGAGAAAGTGGCGCATGCCATCTCCGAAGGCACTTTCACCAAGGTGGAAACCGTTCAGACCGCGGATCAGGATCCTGTCATGAAGTTTCTGTCCCGCGTCAAATGTTTTTCTTTTTTTCTGCCGAATCCGTCCGATGAACTGGGCTCTGCCATGAAAGCCATCAATTCCATGTCCGAAGAGCTGAAAAAACATGAAGAGCTGATCATTCAGTCGAAAAAACTGGCTTCCATCGGCATTCTGACAGCGGGTGTAGCGCACGAGCTGGGCAATCCGCTCAACAACATTTCCATGATGGCTCAGGCCTATGCAGAACTCTACGAGGATCTCAGCCGTGAAGACAGACTCGATTACATGACTAAAATTGAGGAAGAAACGGAACGCATCCGGGATATTGTCAAAAACCTGCTGGATTTTTCCAAACCCAAGAAACCCAACCGCAGTGAAGCCCATATCAATGACGTCGTTCAGAAAAGCCTCAAGCTGGTTCAGAACATGATCAGCATTTCCAATATCGAAATCAGCGTTCGTCTTGCGGACGGACTTCCGCGGGTTTTCATCGATATCAACCAGATACAGGAAGTGTTGATCAATCTGATTACCAACGCCATTCAGGCCGCGACAGCCGGGGATGAACTGCATATCAGCACCCGGCTGAATGTGGATGACAATCATGTGGAAATCGAAGTACGGGACACCGGCAAGGGAATTCCGCCGGAGTTTCTGCCGCATGTGTTCGATCCGTTTTTCACCACCAAAGAAGCCAGCGGCACCGGGCTGGGGCTGTTTGTCAGCTACGGCATTATCCAGAACCATCAAGGCAGCATCCGGGTGCAGAGCGAAGTGGGCGTCGGCACATGTTTCACCATAGAACTGCCTGCATATGAAACAAAGGAGACAAATAATGAGTGGAGCTAAAATCATTGTAATCGATGACGAGAATATCGTTGGCAAGATGATCAAGGCCACATTTGAAAAAGAAGGCTACCATGTGGAGACGTTTCTGAGCGCCGCTCCCGCGCTGGCCCGATTGAAAGAAGAGACGTTCGATGTCATCATCACCGATCTGAAAATGAAGGGAATCGATGGCATGGAAGTTCTCAGAATCGTTAAAAAAGAAGCTCCCGGAACCAAGGTGATCATGATCACGGCCTTTGCCAGCATGGATTCCGCCATCGAGGCGGTGCGCGGTAAAGTGGATGATTTTTT
>DAIEFO010000080.1 GCA_027325475.1 Desulfobacteraceae bacterium
AACATCCAGGAAGAATTGACCGGCCTCCTGATGAAAGACGGCAGGCTTTTTTGTGTGGGGGATGACTGGCAGGCGATTTATTCTTTCAGAGGCAGCAATGTGGATCACTTTCTGTCGTTTCAGAACAAATACCGGGATGCCAGGGTGTTCCGGCTCGAACAGAATTATCGGTCTGCCGATGAAATTGTCCAGGTGGCCAATCATCTGATTGACAACAACGCCCACAAGATTGACAAAAAATGCTTTTCGGAAAAAAAAGGCGGCCAGGTAGAGCTCTACGATTTCGACAATGACGCCGAAGAGGCCGGGTGGGTCAGTAGCACCATTAACCGCCTGAGCCGTCTGGGTATTCCGCTGGATCGCATGGCGGTTTTATACCGCACCAAATTCTGCTCTTTGCCTTTTGAGCAAAAATTTCGTCTTACCGGCATTCCATACCGGATGCTGGGCGGTAAGGGCTTCTTTGAACGCAAGGAAATCCTGGATTTAAACTGCTACCTGACCGCAGCGGCGTTTATCAAGGATGATGCTGCATTCGAGCGAATTCTTAATACGCCCAAGCGAGGTCTGGGACCTGGCGCCGTCAAGAATCTCATGTCCATAAAAACTCTCGATATGAGCCTTCAGGAAGCAGCCCGCAAAGCGCTCAATGAAAAAATTCTGACCCCCAAAGTCTATCAGGCATTGAAGCATCTTCTCGATCTTCTGGATGATATCCGGGATGCGGCGCCGGCGGACGCCATCAATACAGTTCTGGAGCGGATTCACTACATGGAGCACCTCAAAGAATACGTCAAATCAGACGCCATGGATCTGACCGCCCGCCAGGAAAACATTGAACAGCTCATATATGCGGCATCCCTGAAACCCACGATTGTGGAATATCTGGAAGAAGCCGCGCTGGTGCGGGAAGACAAAAAGGATGACGCCGAAGAAAAGTCTTCAGGAGTCAGCCTTTCGACCATTCATGCCGCCAAGGGACTTGAATTTCATGTGGTTTTTATCGTAGGATGCGAAGAACAGCTTTTCCCCCACTGGCGATCTCTGGATACCCCCGATGGGCTGAACGAAGAACGCCGGTTGATGTATGTTGCGGTAACGCGGTCGGAAAAATATCTGTTTCTGACCTGCGCCATGTATCGGAAAGGCCAGGTCAACCGCAAGAGCCGCTTTCTGGGGGAAATCGAAAACGCTTTATCATAACGAAGGATACAAAAAAAGCTATGAGCATCATGGGTAAATTGCTTGGAGGCGCGATCGGCTTTGCTATGGGAGGCCCGATCGGCGCTGTTGCAGGCGCTGTCTTCGGCCATGCCGTGTTCGATGCCAACCCTGTCAACATGACGACTCCTTCCAGACTGTCTTATGGAGAGTCATCCCAGATCACGTTTTTTGTGGCGGCATTTTCCATGCTGGCCAAAGTGGCGCGCGCCGATGGTCAGGTATCGCAACAGGAAATGAACGCCGTCCGTCAGTTCATGACACATGATTTGAATCTGAGCCCTGAAAACCAGAATATCGCCCTGAATATTTTTCACACCGCGCTGGAATCCCCGGAACCCTTTGAGAGCTTTGCTTCACAGTTTTACGGGCAGTTTCATGTGCAGCCGCAGATGCTGGAACTGATGATCGATATTCTGCTTCGGGTTTCAGCTTCAGACGGCAGCATCAGCTCCAGTGAAGAACGAATGATTCAGGCGGCGGCCTCCATTTTTGGTTTCAGCAGCGCCCAGTATGCAGCGATGCGATCCCGGTATGCACGCGATGTCAACAAATTCTATGCGGTGTTAGGGTGTACGTCCAGCGATTCGGACGATCAGATCAAACGTCAATACCGTAAAATGGTTTCCGAATATCACCCCGATAAAATCATGTCCAAAGGGCTTCCCGATGAATTCGTCAAGTTTGCCAACGATAAATTCAATCAGATACAGGAAGCCTATGACGCCATCAAGAAAGAAAGGAATATTTCCTGAACGGCCTCTCTTTTTTCAAACCTGACATGAATCGTTCCTTTAACCGCATTCTGCTGATCCAACTGGGGGATATTGGGGATGTTGTCCTGACGCTGCCTGCTGTCAAGGCGCTGCGCGAAAACTATCCGCAAGCCCGTATCGTGGTTTGTGTTCGCGGCAAAGCCAGGGAAATCATGGAAGACTGTCCGTGGGTATCCGGCGTCATGGCGGTCGAGTCCGCCCACAGGCATCCGATGGAATCCGCTGCACATCAGTTGCGATGGTTTATGGCGCTGCGCCAGCACCGTTTCGATCTGGCCATCGATCTGCGCACCGGAACGCGCGGCGCCATCATGGCCAGGCTTTCCGGCGCTCCCATCCGCATTGGACGCTTTGCGGAGGACGGCAGGCTGTGGCGAAACCGGATGTTTACGACACTGGTGCAGCCTGAAAATGAACTGATGCAGTATGCGTCCGAACATAATCTGAACATCCTGTCGCCGCTTCACCTCCATATCGAAAACCGCTGCCCGCAAGTGGTCATACCCGCACACAGACGGGCGGCTGCACTTGCCCTGTGGTCGCGGGAACAGATTCCTTCAGATAAGCCGACAATCGCCTTTCACCCATTCTCTTTATGGAAATACAAAGAATGGCGGATGGATACGTGCGCCAGGGTGGTGGACGCCATTCAGCTTCACTACGGCGCCGTTGCCGTTATCACCGGATCGCCGGATGAACGGGACCGCGCCGAACAGCTTGCGGCGCTATGCCAGACAAGGCCGATCAATCTGGCAGGGAAAACATCCATTGGTGAACTGGCTGCGGTATTGTCACTGTGTCGCGGGTTCATCGGCGTTGACACTGCCGCGCTTCATCTGGCTGCGGCCGCCGGTATCCCCACGCTGGGAATATTCGGCCCGTCATCCCAGGCATGCTGGGCGCCCAGAGGGGATCGGCATGAGGTGATTTCCAGCGCCATGTCCTGTGTGCCGTGCAGGCAGAAAGGCTGCCGGAATTCAGAGATCAGCCGTTGTCTGGATACCCTTATGTTTGATGATGTTCAGGAAAAACTGAGGCAATTTATGACCGATCAGGTACATGTATCCATGTAACCGTAAGCGTCGATGGCAGGCGCTTGTTCCCTGTTTCAGACGGCTTTGTGAAAAGTTCGCAGGATATTTTATCGAAGAGGCGATACCATGAAAATCGGCATGATGAACAACCCGTCAAAGCCCATTCTGGATGAAGCGGCATCCTGCAGCAGGGGACGTTTTGATTTTCTGGATCTGACGGTCGAAGGCCCTTGCGCCGCCCATATCGATATCATTCCGCTGCGTGATGCGCTGGATCGTTATGGCTTATCCATTACAGGGCATACAGATCCCTGCCTGCCCCATGCCTATCCGCTTCAAAGCGTTCGAAATGCCTGTCTGCAAGAGCTGGAGCGATGTGCCCGGATATTTTCCACTTTGGGCGCTTCAGTCATGAATATTCATCCCTGTTATTTCTGCCCGCCGGCAATGAAAAAGGACCTTGTCGCTTTCAATGTCGAGGCGCTGAAGCCCATCGTTGAAATGGCGGCGTCCCATAACCTTACCGTCATGCTTGAAAACTACCAGGCGCCGTTTGACCGGGTTTCCACGTTTAAACAGATTCTGACCGCAGTGCCGGGCCTGATGCTGCATCTTGATTTCGGACATGCCAATTTCGGCTTTGACCATCACGATGTTTTTTGCAGAGAGCTGGGGGAGTACATTCGACACGTCCATTTTTCGGACAACCGCTCCAGAGCCGATGATCATATGCCTCTGGGAGTCGGTAATGTTGACTGGGACAATGCGGTGGCATCGTTAAAGGCGACCGGGTATGACGGAACGATTACCCTCGAAATATTCTGCAACCATCCGGATATGCAATGTAATTATCTGGATATGGGGCGACGGTTCGTGCAGACTCTCTGGGATTCATCCCCGATATTGAACGCCCAATCCATCCACTTCTGACGACTTCGTAAAAAGTCCGCATGCTGCGTTGCACCGCATCCTTCGTCATTGCAGCGTACCACAAGTACGCTTCATTCCTCAGGATTTGCACGCCTTGCCTGCGAACTTTTTACGAAGTCGTCAAAAATCTGACTTTTTACGAAGACATCATTTTTGATATGGCGCTGTTTTCAATCATCGAAGGAAGTATCATCCATCCACACCGGACATTGGAAGGAAACATATGGCCTTACCTGTGACGCTTCCTGAAAAACTGGCGGCGGACGCCGGACGCAAACGGGAAGCGCTGATGATATCTGCGCAGCATCACGGCATCTGTTTTTCTGAGGATATGTTTAATGGCTCACTGACGCCGGTGCTGGCTTTCAGTGATTTTGTCGCTCAGAGCTGTACGCGCGACCCTGAAATGCTCCAGGAACTGGTTGAAAGCGGCGATCTGTTCCGTCCCTATGATGCGGATGACTGTGACCGGAAGATAACCTCATATGTTTCCGGACAGATGGATGATACGCAACTCATGACCCAGCTCCGGCATTTCCGGCGCCGGGAGATGACGCGGATTGCATGGCGGGATTTGGCAGGATGGGCCGATCTTCAGGAAGTGATGAGCACTTTGAGCAATCTTGCTGAATCATGTCTCAGATCTGCGCTTGCCATATTGTCCGAGGGGCTTTATCAGGAATATGGCACACCGCTGAACGGGCAGGGAGACGTGCAGCAGCTTGTGGTGCTGGGCATGGGAAAGCTGGGTGCGCGCGAACTCAATTTTTCATCCGACATTGATCTGATTTTTGCGTACCCTTGTGCAGGGACGACAGCCGGTGGCGTTCGATCTGTCAGCCATGAGGTTTTTTTCGTGCAGTTGTGCAGAAAGCTGATGAGCACACTGACACAACGGACATCCGATGGTTTTGTGTTCCGGGTGGACGCCAATCTGCGGCCTTTTGGCGCCAACGGCCCTCTGGTCATGAACTTTGAAAGCATGGAAGACTATTATCTGCATCAGGGACGGGAGTGGGAACGATATGCCTGGATCAAGGCGCGGGTGGTAGCGGGTGATCATACGGCCGGAGGACAGCTCCTGACCAGCCTCAAGCCTTTTATTTTCCGCCGTTATCTGGACTTTGGCGTTTTCGATGCGCTTCGGGAAATGAAGCTGAAAATCTCCCGTGAAGTCAGCCGGAATTCCATGAGATTCAATATCAAGCTGGGCCCCGGCGGGATACGGGAAATCGAATTTTTCGCCCAGGTATTTCAATTGATTCGGGGCGGCGTCAATCCTGAACTGCAAACTCCGTCATTACAAGACGCTTTGCGTCTATTGCTGCAGCACCATACGATTTCTCAAGCGGTTTACGACCAACTGCTGCAGGCGTATGATTTTTTGCGGCGTACGGAACACCGGCTTCAGGCGTTTTCCGATCAGCAGACACACCAGATTCCCGAGGATAACGAAGGACGCCGGCGTCTGGCGGCTTCCATGGGATTTTCAGAAAGTGAATCATTTTTTCAGGAACTGGATATCCAGACAAATCACGTCCATACCTGTTTTTCAACGATTCTTGAAAGTCCGGACACCGCCAGCGTGTCGATGACATCCCAAAAGTCGGTGGAATCATCGCTGAATTCCCTGTGGGCCGCTCCGGCAGACCGGGAGCAGGATGTGCGGATGCTTCAGGAACTGGGGTTTATACAGCCGGACGCGATTCTGAATCTGCTGAACCATCTCCGGGAAGATCCGGCCACCCGGGCGCTCAGCATGGAAGGAAAACGCCGTCTCGACCATCTCATGCCCTGTCTGCTAAAGGAAGTGATCCCTCTAAAAGACCAGGAAGTGGCGCTGGATCGTGTTATCGATATCCTGAAGGCTATTGAACGCCGGACAAGTTACCTGGCGCTGCTTTTAGAGGTACCTCACGCCAGACGGCATCTGGTGGAACTGGCCTGCGCCAGCCCGTTGATTGCAACTTTTCTGTCCCGGCGTCCCGCGCTGCTGGATGAGCTTCTGGATGCCCGGATGCTGTATAATCCGCCGAGAAAAGCCGAACTGGAAAATGAGCTGACTGAAAAGATGCGTCAGATCCCCGCAAATGATCTGGAATATCAGATTGAGCAACTGTGCATCTTTAAAGAGGTGAATGTATTGCGTGTGGCTGCCGCGGATGTTACCGGGGCGTTGCCGTTGATGCGCACCAGCGACCATTTGACGGAACTGGCGGAAACGGTGCTGGCGCAGACCCTGGAAATGAGCTGGAATTATCTGATTGAAAAGCACGGACATCCGGTCTGCGCGCTTGATGGCACCGTCTGTGACAAGGGGTTTGCTGTCATCGGTTATGGAAAACTGGGAGGCATCGAACTGGGCTACGGCTCCGATCTGGATATGGTTTTCTTACACGCCGGCGTTTCCGGCGTTACCAGCGGCACGAAAGCTCCGCTGGATAACGCCCAATTTTTTGCCAGGCTAGGGCAGCGGGTGATTCACATGCTGACGACCCAGACATCCGCGGGCAGCCTGTATGAAGTGGACATGCGTCTGAGGCCCAGCGGCAGCTCCGGAATCCTGGTCTGTCATGTGGATGGCTTTGAGCAGTATCAGATACAGAATGCCTGGACCTGGGAGCATCAGGCACTGGTGCGGGCGCGCCCCGTCGGGGGCGACATCCGTGTCGGTGAACGGTTTCAGCATATCCGGGAAAACGTGCTGTCCGCGTTCCGTGAACCGGAAATACTCCGAAAAGACGTTTCAGAAATGCGGGATAAAATGCGCAAAGAACATGGCGTCGAAGGCAGCGGATTTTTCGATATCAAACAGGGCAGCGGCGGTATCGTTGACATTGAGTTCATGGTTCAGTATCTCGTACTGCGGCATGCGCATGAACATCCATCGCTGCTCCAGTGGACGGACAATGTCCGGCTTCTGGAAACACTGATCGAATCCGGTATTCTGGCGGATTATCAGGCGGTGGCGCTGAAAGACGCCTACCTTACGTACCGGGCCGCTGTCCATCGCCTGAATCTGCAGAAAGCGCCTGCGGCAGTTCCCGAAAAGCGTTTTCGGGAACATCGGAGCCATGTGAAAGCGCTGTGGAATCATATCATGACGGCTTCGTAATACACCTGGCGTTTTGGGGTCAAGGCGCTGCGCCGGTGCTGTTTTGAAACTGCGGTGTCGCAATCCAGTAGGGATCCTGAACGCCTTTCCGATAAGCATCCAGTGCTTCCGGAGAGGAATTTGCTCGAAGATTGCTGTAAGATTCGTCCTCATTCTGCCACCGCTCATGCCAGAAAACAGCCGCTTTAATGCGTGGATACAGTTCCTTGAAATTCTGAAACGCCTTCTGAATCCACTCCGCCTTGTTCCCGGATGATGGAAACTCTCCAACGCCCCATTCTGCGGCCATTACCGGTTTTGTCGGGTCCAGCTTGCAGATTTCATCGTAAGCCAGATGGCTGACGTCATAAAATGAGCTCCAGCCCATATAGCTGAATAACTTGCCGTAAATACTCAGCCCCAGCCAGTCCACATAATCCGATCCCGGATAATAGTCGGCATACCGGTTCCAGTTATCGTCGGGATCGGAATGATTGTTCACATGAAACACCCACTGGATGTTTTGAACCCCCCGTGCGCGCACCCGATCCACGACATACCTGTACGCTTTTTTGTAAATCATCGGCCCCATAAAATCAGGCGGCTGATGAAATTGATCTTTTTGTCCCGCGCCATAATAATATCCGGACCAGGGAAACCAGGTTCCGTTCATTTCAAGACCCCAGGCGACCAGAAGCGGTTTGCCGAAGGCTTTGGCGTCATCCGCCCACTTATCGATATAGGTGTCCCACATGCCGTTAAGGATGTTGTACAGATTAAAGCGATTTGGCAGCTTTCCTTCGATATAGGGCTTGTCCCACGGAGACCAGAATAGAAAAGGGATGGCGCCGTAACGGGTGACAATTTGAACATTCCGGAGGGGAAACGACTGCTCTCCCCAGAAATTTCCGAATGCGATGACCGCCTGATGCTTTCCAACCATTTTTTCAAAGTTTTCAATAGCATCGAGCGTCACATGATCCTCACCATCGCCGAAATCCACATAGGCGCCGGTGTAAGCGCCGCTTGAAGGCGTCGCCAGTTTCAGAGGCGCTGTTCCGTCATGCGCCTCGTCAGCACGAACCTGAAACGGCCATATCATCAGACAGCATCCTGCAGTCAGGACAATGACACACCAAAAATATTTAATAGATTGCATTCGGTTTCTCATTGGTTTTCGTATGTTCCATTTCATCAGCATCGCCTGTCCTCATGATACGGAAGCGGTGCGCTCCAGCTTTCCCCAGCCGACCAACGCCCCCTTGGCAGCCTTGAAAAGAGACTTCCATATGACCCAGCTCAGCATCGGCCGATATACAAAGCGCATGGGAATGGTAAGCCACGCCTGCCTCAGCGGCTCATGCTCCATGATACAGGCCAGTGCCGCCAGCAGAAAGTCCATCAGGAGAAACACCATAAAATAAATATACAGAGACAGGCAAACCTTCCCGACCAGCAGTGACAGCAGCAGCGTCACATCTATCAGCGGAGCCACGGCCACCAGCAATACCTGAAAGAACCAGATGCCGGGCAGGCTGAAGCATCCCAACGCCTTGTAATGGGGGTTTAACACCATATCCCGATGTTTCCAGAG
>DAIEFO010000081.1 GCA_027325475.1 Desulfobacteraceae bacterium
TCCAGATGGCTGTCGGCACGGTGATGCCTAAGCCGGCAAGTACGGTGCAGACAGACATCTGGAGAGAGAAACTGAAGGTATTCAGAAAGTTGGGATCCGCAAAAACATGTTGGTACGCCACAAAGCTCAAGACGCCTTTTTTACCCTTGAGCGAAAACAGGAAGGTGGCCAGCAGTGGAAGAAAGAAATATAAAAGCCCTGCGATGAGCCAAAACCAGGAAAAAGATTTCCGTATGATCTTTTCGCTGTTTATTTTATCCATCGTGACGAAAGCCTCTGAAGCCTTAAGTAAGCGATAATGCTGGCGGTCATAATGATGATCATCCCAAAGGCCATGGCATATCCCAGGTTGGGATCGTGAAGAACATTGCCGCGTATCTGGGCGCCGATCAGAATCGGAACGAGATTGATGAGACCGCCTGTAAGCGCATAAGCCGTTGCATATGCTCCGAATGCATTGCCGAAAAGGAGGATGACGGCGGCTGAAAGCGATGGCAAAAGCACAGGAATTCCGACATGAAACCAGTATTGAAATGCAGATGCTCCCAGATTTTCAGAGGCTTCGCGCCACTCTTTTTTCATTCCGTCCAGAGCAGGCTGAATGATCAGCACCATCAGTGGTATCTGAAAATAGATATAAGTCAGGCTGAGACCCCAAAAGCTGTAGAGGTTGAACCCCGTATCATAAAGGTCTATGCCGAAAATGCTGCGCAGGAGAACCGTGATAAAACCCACCCGTCCAAGCGTTGAAATAAATGCAAACGCAAGAGGAACACCGGCGAAATTTGAAGCCACCCCCGAAAATGTCGAAACAAAAGAACGAATGCCCTGCGGCAAGCCGCCGAGGCTTATTGCATAGGCGATCAGTAAACCGCCCAGACCGCCTATAACTGCTGTGGTTGCGCTCAGATTGATGCTAATGAGATATGAACTGACAATATTCGGCTTGAGAAGATGGATAAAATTGTCAAACGTAAAAGCTCCGGTATTATCCTGAAAACTGCCCACAACAAGAGAGCTTGCCGGAATTATCATGAAAGCAAAAAGAAAGATAAAAAACGGGACAAGACCAAGCCAGCGGGCCTGTCGTCGTATTCTGTGGGCATATAACCGGAAGATGCCGGACAAAGGTCTGTGGGCGGCGTCTGTTGTATGGGGCAACTCCTGTGCAGAGATGTCAGGCATACGGCTATTTTTTCTGGACATTGATTTTGACAATTTTGTCCCAGTTTTCGGCAATGCTTTTATTCTCTGCTGTCTGATCGCTGAGTGATGGGAACACTGCTTTGACATAGGCGGCTGCAGGCGGAAGCTTTGCTGCCAGATCGGTCGGAATCTTGTTACGCTTTGCAAGATCATTATAGCGTACCGGATGCCCATAACCTTTGAGCCAGATAAGCTGGCCTTCATCTGAATACAGAAATTCCATCCAAAGGCGGGCGGTATTGGGATGCGGGGCATAGGCACTGATAGCCTGAATGTACACACCGGCTACGATTCCGGTTTTGGGTATAACTACGGCGATATTCGGGTTGCCTGCACATTTGTCACGGTTGGACAGGGCATTATAATCCCAGCGTACCGTTACAGGGGTTTCTCCAGATGCAACCGTGCCGGGAACCGCGATAACCGGAACGAAATTACCCACTTTGTTGAGTTTATCGAAAAACTCAAGTCCTGGCTTCATATCGGTCAGGCTTCCTCCCTGAGAAAGCGATGCTGCCACAACCGCCATAATAGCCTGATTGGCGGTGCGTGGATCGCCCGAAAGAGCGAATTTGTTTTTGAATTCGGGTTTGAGAAGATCAGACCAGTCTTCAGGCTGGTCTTTCACGATGTCCGCATTAATCTCGAAGGCCAGAACGCCATAATAGTCACCGTACCAATAGCCGTCCTTATCCTTGATGTTATCTGGAATTGTGTTCCATGTCCGTACTTTGTATGGAGCGATCAGCCCTTCTTTTTTGGCGGCTGGTCCAAATGAAAGTCCTACATCGATAACATCGGGGGCCTGAGGCCCTTTATTGCCTTTGTTAGCCTTGATGGATTCAATTTCTTCTCCGGATGAGCCTTCAGGGTTCAGTTCATTCATCTTAATGCCGTATTTTTTAGAGAAGGTGTTAATCATTTCGCCGTAGTTGACCCAATCGCGCGGCAAAGCGATAACCGTGAGTTGCCCTTCCTTTTGAGCAGCTTTGACAAGGGCATTCATATCCTGGGTCGATGCAGCCTGGCTGAATGCCGTTGAAGCTGATACTGAAAACAATGCAATGATGATGACGACGATGCCAAATTTTTTCATGAAACCTCCTTGATTGCGTTTTCTGCGGAGGTCGCAGCACGAGCCGACACACGGACTTCTTGCGACCTCATCCAACCTGACAAATGATATATAACGTCTGTCTCCCTGATTTCGCTTATTTTTCGTAATACCTTGAATATAAAAACAATATTTATTTACTGGCTATAATATCAATGGGTGCCAATTGAGGCGCGAAATATCCGCTGTAAAAGGTCTCATGGGTGGATACAATTTCCAGCCATTGTCTTCTACAACGCATTTCCCGCAACCCTGAAATTCAGATAGAGATTGATCAGATAATTTCCCGCCCCCACCAGAACAGCGACAATGATTCGCGAAACGAGATACGGCCAGCTGGTGATGCTTGCCAGTGCCCACATCAGAAAGACAGTGACCGCTGATCCTGCCAAGGCTGTCTTGAGGAAATACAGATACCCCAGCAAGAGACTGCGCGAAGAGCCTTTGAATACCCACTTCCGGCTTAAAAAATAATTAAGCGATATGGCAATCAGAAAACTGGCTGCAACAGCGTATAAATAATAAATTTTCCAAAGGGATATCAGTAACCATAAAAGCGACAGATCGAACAGAAATGTCGAAGAGCCGATGACCGTATATCTGGAAAACCGTTTGAATCTGAGATACATCAAATGGACGCCCTTTTCAGTCTATGGTAAAGGGTTAAATCAAGCGCTACCTTGTCCATCGCCGGTTTGTATTTATTAAGATTCGGGGTGCAGACCTTCCAATAACCGTATTTCAGTAATCCACTCTTTGACCCTGCTTTCAATCTGATCACGGACTCGCCTGGTTTGGGCCAGTCTCTCTTCCCAAGTACCGAGGAATCGGGCCGGGTCATCAAATGGCCAGTGATGCCGTTTAACGTATCCAGGAAAGAGAGGACATTTTTCTGCCGCGTCATCACAAACAGTGATGACGTGTTCGTAAAGATTTCCCCGCTTGAAAAGGACAAACACGCTTTGTGATTTTTTATCACCGATATCAATTCCCACCTCTTTCATGGCCGCAATGGCCAACGGATTGATTTCTGCAGGCTCCAGTCCAGCACCTTCAACCTCAAATTGGTCTCCGCCATATTTGCGCAAAAATGCTTCCGCCATCTGGCTTCTTGCACTATTATGTTCACAAATGAATAAAACGCGTATTCTCGTCATATTTTCCTTCCTTTTTAAAGAGAGGGATTTGAAATTTCACCCAATGGAGCCGATCCATTCCATTTGCGATTTCGTTCATGGTTCTACAAAAGATTGCTGGCCAGCTCCGACAGTTCCGAACGTTCCCCTTTTTCCAGATTGACATGGGCGTAGAGTTTCTGCCCCTGCATTTTTTCTATCAGATAGCTCAGGCCGTTGGACTGCGTGTTCAGATACGGATGGTCAATCTGGAAAATATCACCGGTCAGAACGATTTTCGTGTTTTCACCGGCGCGCGTGATAATGGTTTTAACTTCATGGGGCGTCAGGTTCTGCGCTTCATCCACAATAAAATATATATTGACCAGACTTCGGCCGCGAATGTAGGCCAGGGCGGATATAAGCAGCTTGTTTTCTTCCAGAAGCTTGTTAATCGTCTCCCGTGTGGATTCGGATTTGCCGAAATGGGTTTTGATGACGCTCAGATTGTCAAACAGCGGCTGCATGTAGGGATCGAGCTTGGACTGAATATCGCCGGGAAGAAAACCGATATCTTTATTGCTGAGCGGTACGACCGGGCGCGCCAGAAAAATCTGACGGTAATTCTTTTTTCGATGAAGTGCTGCCGCCAGTGCCAGAAGTGTTTTTCCGGTGCCGGCCTTACCGCTGATGGTTACCAGTTGGATGTTGCTGCTGGTCAGGGCGTCCAGGGCGAAAGTCTGCTCTGCGTTGCGCGGCAGAATGCCGAAAGCAGGGTTTTTATCGATACGCCGGATTTTCTGGTTGAAGGGATCATAGGTGGCCAGCACGGATTTTTTGTCGTTTCTGAGAACAAAGTACTCGTTGGCCACGGGTTCCTTTTCCAACTGCAAATCGGACGGGTCCATTTCAAAAGGATCTTCATACAGCTTTTTCAAAACTGTTTCTGGAATGCTTTTCAGAAAGCGCTTACCCGTATATAGCGTTGAAATATCCTTGACCTGATCGCTTTGATAATCCTGAGCCATCAAACCAATAGATTTCGCCTTGATCCGCAGGTTGACATCCTTGGAAACCAGGATGACCTGAAGCGATGGACTTTCTTTGGCGATATGGTAAGCGATGTTAAGGACGTGATGATCCGGTCTGGATTCCGGAAAACTCAGGGCAATGTCTTCATGAAATTTCTTGTCTAATTTGACCGTAATCTTTCCCAGCCCAGGCCCGATGGGAACCCCGCCGTTGAACAGATGGTCCCCGCATAGCAGATCGAGTGTACGAACAAATTCACGGGCATGAAAATTCAGCATTTCACTGCCTTTTTTAAACTGGTCGAGTTCCTCGAGAACCGTTACGGGAATCACGACATTATTCTCTCCGAACTGATAGATACAGGCGCTGTCATGAAGAATGACGTTGGTATCCAGAATGAATGTGGTCTTCTTTTTTCGTGGCATCGGATGTCGGGTTTCCTGTCAAGTTAAGATATTGATTCTTTACCATGTTAATATTGGACAGCGCTGTCTGGACATCGACATTGGCGTATTCAAAAACCATGGTGCTCTCAGGGGCAAATGAAGTAATCGCGGCAAATACTGAAGTCCAGTCAATGATACCATCACCGACAGGAAGGTGCTCATCGGATACGCCTTGATTATCATGGAGATGACTGGCGACAAGACGATCGCCCAGCCGCTTGATGACATCCGGCAGATTCCAGTGATTAATATTGGCATGCCCTGTATCTATCAGGGCGCCTGCCTCAGGTAATCCTGAAAGCAGTTCCAGATATTCCGGCCAGTCGAACAGTAATGTACCTTTGGTGTTCAATCCCACATTTTCAATCAGTAACGGAACGTGATGATCTCCAGAAATCGCCAGAAGTTTTTTCAGTCGCTGCTGTATGCGTTCCCTGACACGTTCTTTTTCTCCGTTAAACGCTTCATTGGTATGCACCACCACAAAAGCAGCATCCCATCTGGCCGCAAATTGAAATACATCTTTATAAAGAGCCATGTAGCGGATATCATTTTCATCAGCCAGATTGATTCCGACGCTTGGCCCATGAATGCTTAGATTCTGAACTGGACGATTCGCATACAGTTCTTTCATAACCCGCTCCCAGTAGATATCGTTGCCAAATTCATAAAATACTTCTATTCCCAGATCAGCAGGCAAATATTTCAGGGCAGCATAGTTAAAGCCGACAAAAGACAAATTACTGAGAGACAAACGCACTGATTTATACCTCCATATCGTTTATTAAATCGATGACCGCACATGGGGACGCCCGATATTACACCCGGTATGGCTGTCAAAGCCATTGACATGGTCCCAGGAAAAGGAGATGCCTGCCGTCCCTTCAATGGCTGATTGTTAGGCGGGAAACACACACAGCACAAGTTCATCTCCCTGCAAGCGGACATGAACACACCGCTGACTGCCCAAGAGTTCAGTGAATTCCACACGCCCCCGAAGAAGAGAGTTGTCACTCAGACGACAGTGTTCCGGACGTATGCCGACCCACAACTCTGAATGCGACGCCAGGAGATTCCGCCATTCGGCAGGCGGCTTGATGTCACAGCCTGCAATCCGCAGATTGCCATCACACAACCGTCCCTGAAGGAGATTCATGGGAGGCGCTCCGATAAAAGATGCAACAAACGTGTTCGCCGGATATTGATATATGATATCCGGTGTATCCAGTTGCTGGAGAATCCCCTGATTCATGACAGCGATGCGTTGCCCGACCGACATGGCTTCAATTTGATCATGGGTGACGTACATCAGGGTCGGGCGGTAAAGCTCGTGAATTTTTACCAGTTCGGTACGAGCCTGGAGACGGAGCTGTGCATCCAGGTTGGAAAGGGGTTCATCCAGAAGAAAATATGGCGCCTGCTTCACAAGTGATCGCCCGAGTGCGACTCTTTGTTTTTGACCTCCGGACAATTCATGCGGTTTTCGTTGTTCGTAGCCGGACAGGTTTAGAATTTCGAGCGCTTTCTCTGCCCTCGCCTTGATTTCTCCATTGGGAACCTTCCGGATCGAAAGCCCGAAAGTAATATTTTCCCAGACCGTCATATGGGGATATAATGCATAATTCTGAAAAACCATGGCAATATTCCGAGCACCTGGCTCCACCATGTTCATGATGTGTCCACCCATTTTCAGAATGCCCGAAGTAATCTTTTCAAGACCGGCCACCATTCGCAGTGTTGTCGTCTTTCCACAACCGGATGGACCCAGCAAAATCAGTCGCTCACCCTCCTGAACGCTCAGACTCAAACCTTTGACCGCGGTAATTTCGCCGTAATATTTGGAAACATTTTCAAATACTATTCCACTCATGGATCGTCTATCCTTTCACCCCGGATTGCATGAACGTATGGATGATAAATCGCTGACAAGACAGATATAACAGGAGCGGAGGCAGTGATGTCAGCACAGCGACAGCCATTGCTGTGCCCCATTCACTGCCGCCTTCGGCGCTGATAAACATCTGAAGAGCCAGCGGCAGCGTATATCTGGATTTATCCTGTAACACCAGCAGCGGCCAGAAATAGTCATTCCATGAATTAATGAAAAACACGATCCCCATGGCAATAACGGAAGGTTTTATCAGCGGCAGGATAATTCGCGTCAACATAACCCATGCGCCGGCATTTTCCAGTTTACCTGCCTCTATCAGCGGCCGGGGAATGGCACGCATGGCCTGGCGTATGAGAAATATCCCCATGGCGTCCGCTAACTGCGGCAGGATCACTCCCCAGGGTGTGTTCAATACACCGAGTCTGGATAAAAGCAAATAATTCGGTAGCATGACGACAGTAATCGGAATAAAGAACGTCAGCAACAATGCGTTGAACAATTTTTCTTTATGAGAAAATTCATAATAAACAAAGGCAAAGGCGGCCAGAATGCTGGTGATTATTTTCGAGGCAGCAATGATGCCTGCAATGAACAAGGTATTGAAGATATACTGTACCAATGGAAAATTTTTCAGTACATACAGGTAATTGTTCATCACTGGTACTGCCGGAATCGGATTCAGCGTGGATTGAAATATCTCATCCATAGTTTTGAAAGAAGTGGAAAGCATGAAAAGCAGCGGCCAGAGCTGAATCAGCACTGCTCCACAAAGCACCACATGCCAATGCCAGCCACGGATACCGCTAATTTTCATAGTGTACCTTTTTGTCCAACACTTTTGTTTTCAACATCAGGAAAAAGGCATATATCAACATGCTTAAGATAGCAAATGCAGCGGCTTTCCCGGTCTGAAAAAAGACAAAGCCGTACTGATACACGATATACACCAGATTGGTGCTGCCCTGATCCGGCCCGCCCTGTGTCAGCATGTTGACGGGAACAAGAACGTATTGCAGCCCGAATACAATGGTGATCACAAAAACATAAAGGGCTGTGGATGAGGTCATCGGGACGATGATGTATCTGAAAAGCTGCCAGTCTGAAGCATTTTCGATCCGCGCCGCCTCGATAAGCTCTCTGGGGACATCAACCATCGCTGACAGCAGCAGAATAAGATTATAACCAAATACCTTCCAGCCGATAATCATCCCGATGACAATCACAACCAGCACCGGCTCCTTGAACCAACGGGGGGATTCCAGCCCGACCGCAGACAGGAGAATACTTAACGGGCCGGCCAGTGGATTAAATATCCAGAGAAAAAGAATACTGGCGACAGCCAGGGAAACCGTACTGGGAGCAAACAAGGCGGAACGATAAAAAAAACTGAATCGTTTCAGCAGATGCGCCATCATAAAGGACAGAAGGTATGGCAGCAGAAAATTAATCAGCAATAAAACCACGATATAAAGAACTGTATTCGTTATTATCTTTACAAGTTCTGCACTGGTAAACAATTGAAAATAATTCTGCAGCCCTACGAATTTCATCGCAGGGCTGATCATATTCCACAGATGGAAGCTCAGCCATACGTCCTGCAACAACGGCCAATAGGCGAAAACAAACAACAGCAGGGTCGCTGGAGCCAGAAATACGGCAGGCTGCCAGATGTTGCCGGCTTCACAAAAAATGCGATGCCAGCGTTTAACTGCGTTTTTCATCATGACAGCATACTGTATGTACGCATCATTGCTCAGAATTTGCTCACTCTGATCCTGAGTTTCATGACTTGCTATCCT
>DAIEFO010000082.1 GCA_027325475.1 Desulfobacteraceae bacterium
GGGCGTTCACTCCTGCAGGGTGAACGCCTGTCTCATAACCTGAATTCAGAAAGGAAAACGATATGGCAAGCTGGAAATGTCAGAACTGTGGCTATACCTTTACGGCGGATACGCCTCCGGATCAGTGCCCGTCCTGTAAGGAAAAATGCGAATTTCTCGATAATACATGTTATACCCCCGACTGTGCGGGAGACGGTGTGGACAAACGCATCGGCAAGTAATTACACGAGGAGATAACATGGCCAAAGCGCTCATTGTATATGCAACACGCACTGGCGAAACGGAGAAAATCGGCGAACTGATTGCCGAGGGCCTGCGGTTTTCCGGTGTAGAGGTTGACATGATCAAAACGACTGATGTAAAGAATGCAAACGAACTCAATGGGTATGATGCGGTCATATTGGGCGCGCCTACCTATCACGGTGACATGATTCAGGGCATGAAAACGTTTCTCTTTCTGGCTGAAAAAGCCGATCTGGAAGGGAAAGTGGGTGGGGCTTTCGGTGCTTTCGGCTGGAGCGGTGAGGCGCCGGACCGTATTTATGACACCATGCTGCATATCTTTAAAATGAAAATGGTGGGGGCGCCGTTGCGTCTGAAGGCCAGTACGCTGGGCGGTGCTATCCAGATGGCCCAGAGCTATGGGAAGGATATAGCAAAACTTTTAACAGCTTAACCAGGAGGGAATATTATGACGACACCAAAACATTGTCCGGGATTTGAGCAGTTTAAAAATCTGAAATCGTTTGCCTGTAAATGTCCTTCATGTTCAGCGGAGATCGAAATCTTTTCGGACGAATTTGATAAAAAGCATACCTGTAAGTCCTGCGGGAAGGAAATAGATTTTACACAGTGCACGCTCTCTGGCTCTTGACAGGGGAGGGCTCCATGCGAAAGGATATTATCCTGGGAATCGCAGCCATCGGGCTGGTAGCGACATCCACGGCTTTTGCTGCCGAAGTCAACAAGGGGGCAAAAGAAGAAACGATTCCGGCCGGCAGTCAAGGGGATGTCAAATTTCCACATGGGCTGCATCAACAGGCGCTTCAGGATTGCAATCTGTGCCATAATCTCTATCCTGAAACGCCAAACGCCATCTCTGATCTGAAACAGAAAGGCGCGCTTAAGCCCAAACAGGTGATGAACCAGCAGTGCGTGAAGTGCCATAATGCTAAAAGAGCGGCTGGCGTCAAAGCCGGGCCTGTCATTTGCAGTCAATGCCATGGCAAACATTCCTGAATCAACGATTTTTATCTCATCCATACAAAGCTCAAAATAAGATAATCCTGGTGCGTGAGACGCGTAACCCGTTCGTTACGATGACAAAGGATATCATATAACTCTGATACGGAAGTTTCTGTGCGTTCATTCATTACTACTGAAGAAAGGCTGCTATGCGGGTATTAGGACTTCAGGGGAGCCCCAGAAAAAAAGGCAATACTTATTATCTGCTCACCCGGTTTCTGGAAGAATGTCAAAAACAGGGCGCGGACATCCAGGTGGTTGATGTATGCCGAAAAAAGATCGAGCCCTGCATGGAATATATCCTGTGCGAAAAAAAAGGAATATGCCCGATCGACGATGATATGAAGCGCGAGATATATTCCATGCTGCGCAGGGCGGATGTGATTGTAGCGGCAACGCCCATATTTTTTTACAATACCACCGCGCAGCTTAAGGCTCTGATCGATCGCACCCAGACGCTATGGGCGCGAAAGTACAAGTTGATGCTGACCGATCCCAACCGCCTGTGGCGCAAGGGATTTACATTGGCGGTAGGAGCGACCCGCGGGAAAAATCTGTTCGAGGGTTTGAATCTTACCATGAAGTATTTTTATGATGCAGTTGGCGCCAGCAATGTCGGTAGTCTGACCTACCGTCAGATAGAAAAACCAGGTGATATGGAGCGGCTGCCCTCGTTGCAGCAGGATATCGAAACGGCTGTTACAACACTTCTGCTGCCGTTTCAAGGCAGAAAAACAGTCCTTTTTGCTGATGCAGCGGGTTCCTGTCTTGCACAGATGGCCTGTGCGTTCACCCAGCTCATAGCTGGAGACAGGATGGACGCCGTTTGCGCCGGCTTTCAGCCTTCAGACTGCTTGGAGCCGGTTATGGTTCAGGCGATGGAAGAAAAAGGGATAGACATGGGGTTTCGTGAACCACTATCTATCAAAGATGCTTTGAGCGGGAAAACGCCCGAAATTGCGATCGCTGTGGGCGATGTTCCGCACCATGATGTGCTGTCTGGAAACTTGCGTTTCGATATGTGGGATTTTCAGGCGTCAAAAGACATTCATCAGATGCGCCAGATCAGAGACGCTATCGAGGCGCGTGTGAAGGTGTTCATTCAACAATCAGCGTGACGGTGACATGCCTGGGGGGCAGACGGCTGGCCTTTTGAAAGCGCCGTCCTGTTTTTCAGGTGTTCACCCCATTCAACAAGGAGATAAACGTAAATGGATAAATATGTATGTACGGTCTGCGGCTATGTGTATGATCCGGCGCTGGGCGATCCGGACAGTGGTATCAAACCAGGAACCAAATTCGAGGATATTCCTGATGACTGGCAGTGCCCGGTGTGTGGTGCATCCAAATCCGATTTTGAAAAAGAATAGGCAAGACATATGAAATCTGTTGAAATTGCGAAAGGTATTTACGACGTTGGCGTGAATGACTGGAATATCATGGATTTTCATGGGCATTCCACTCACCGCGGCAGCAGTTACAATGCCTTTCTGATCGTGGATGAGAAAATAGCGTTGATTGACGCGGTCAAAAAAGAATTCGCTGACGAGCTGATCGAGAACATTTCCCGAATTATCGATCCCTCAAAAATCGATATGGTTATCAGCAACCATACCGAGATGGACCATAGCGGCGGGCTGGCGCGCGTCATGCATCGGATCGGGGAAAATAAACCGCTGTACTGTTCCAAGATGGGGCAGAAAAATCTTTCGCTCCATTATCCCCAGAACTGGAACTATCATCCGGTTGAAAACGGTGAAACCCTGAGTCTTGGCAAACATACCCTGTCGTTCATGGAAACGCGGATGCTCCATTGGCCGGACAGCATGTTCACTTACCTGAAAGAGGAAAAGATACTGTTTTCCAGCGATGCATTCGGACAGCACTATGCGGGGTTCGAGAAGTTCGATGATATGATGACGGATGACATCATGCCGCACGCCAAAAAGTATTTCGCCAATATCCTGCTGCCATATGCGCCACTGATTCTCAAACTTCTCGATCAGGTTGCGGCGATGGGGCTGGATATCCGGATGATTTGTCCGGACCACGGCATTATCTGGCGTAAGGACCCAGGAAAGATCATCGACGCCTACGCCCGCTGGGGGCGGCAGGATACCCTTCGAAAGGCCGTGGTTGTGTATGATACCATGTGGCATAGCACCGAAAGAATGGCCGACGCCATTGCCGCCGGGTTAAACGCGGAAGGGGTTGCGGTCGCTCCGATGTCTCTCAAAAAGCATGACCGCAGCGATATTATGATGGAAGTGCTGGACGCCAGAGCCGTTGTGGTGGGGTCTCCCACGATGAACAATGGTCTTTTTCCCACGCTGGGTGATTTTTTAACCTATATGAAGGGCTTGAAACCCAAGAACAAGATCGGCGCCGCATTTGGCTCTTATGGATGGAGCGGTGAATCGGTCAAACTTATCAGTCAGGAACTCGAAGCCATGAAATTTGAGCTGGTCGATTCCGGCGTTCGTGTGCAGTATGTTCCAGATCAAGCGGCGCTGGACGCCTGTTTCGCTCTGGGGCAGAAGATCGGACGGGCGATATAACCCGTTTTTTTGTATATTCATGCCGTTTTGAGTTTTTTGCTGTATCTCTTATGCGCCTGACGGTGGGTTGTTACACCGGCCAGGCGTTTCTATTTTCTCCCGTCATTTCTTTCCTGGAATCCATTTGAGAAAACTTTACGATCATGATACGTTTACCCGGATATCATGATTTCATACAATGCCGGCTGACGTTGACGCATGCCATATCAGAAGGAGTTCCCCGCGCGTTATGGAAACCGTATTGATCGTTGACGATGAAAAAAACTATCCACTGATTCTGAGCGCCGTCCTTCAGGAAGAAGGCTACGAGGTTCTGACGGCCAATAGCGGCCCGGATGCGCTGGATATTTTGAATCATTCCGATGTAGATCTGGTGCTGACCGATATGAAAATGCCCGGAATGGACGGCATTGAACTGATGGAAAACGTCAAGCGTCTCAATCCATCTATTCCAGTCATCATGATGACAGCATACGGAACCGTGGAAAAGGCTGTGGAAGCCATGCAGAAAGGGGCGTACAATTACATACTCAAGCCCTTTGACAATGAAAATCTCATCGTTTTTGTCAAAAAAGCCATTGACATGCACCGAGTCCTTCAGGAGAATCGACGGCTTCGAGATGTTGTGGAAAATCGTTTCCATTTCGACAACATCATCGGCAAAAGCAAGCGGATGATAGAACTGTTTGACCTGATCCAGAAAATGGCGCGATCTTCGGCTACGGTACTGATCGAAGGAGAAAGTGGAACCGGCAAGGAACTTGTAGCCAAGTCCATTCACTTCAACGGCCCCCGCAAGGATAAACCTTTTATTGCCGTCAACTGTTCGGCGCTGTCGGAACATCTGCTTGAAAGTGAGCTTTTTGGTCATGAGAAAGGAGCGTTTACCGGCGCAGTCGCAACGAAAAAAGGCCGTTTTGAACTTGCCGATACCGGTACACTGTTTCTGGATGAAATCGGCGAGCTTTCGCAAAATCTCCAGGTCAAGCTGCTGCGTGTGCTTCAAGAGCGGGTATTTGAACGGGTCGGCGGGGTGAAGCCCCTGCCGCTCAATATCCGTATTATCGCGGCTACCAATAAAAATTTGAAGCACGAAACAGAAACAGGCCATTTTAGGGAAGATTTGTATTATCGTCTCAATGTGCTGCATCTGGTGCTGCCGCCTCTCAGGGAACGCCTGGAAGACATTCGTCTTCTGGTAGCCCATATGATTGAAAAATATGCTGCGGAACGGGGTGGAAACGCGCCGGTTTCCGGAGTGGATCAGGACGTGGATCGCCTCTTTTATGAATATGCGTGGCCTGGAAATGTTCGGGAACTCGAGAATGTTATCGAGCGGGCAATGGTTTTGTGTCCGGGAGACGTTATTCGGGTATCTGACCTTCCCATGGAGTTTAAGAAAAATATTCCTTCATCATTGCATCTCGACGACATTCCTCCCAATGCAAAGCTTTACGATACCCTCGATATGGTGGAACAAACCATGATCAAGCGGGCGCTGACCCTTTCGCATAATGTACAGTCCCATGCTGCGGAGTTGCTGGGAATTGGCAAAAGCGGTTTAAACCAGAAAATCAAGAAGTACGGAATCAAGGTGGATGCCTGACGGGCTACACTTTGATAAAATCTTATTGATTTAACCTACCATGAGCGTTAAAAATCAGCATATGTATGTGGTGATATTTCTGTGCAGAGTGTACGGATGTGCATCCTGCTGATGTCTTTTTAAATTCAATAGAAAAGGAATGACGGTTATGACAAGGAAATCTGGAATGTTGTTGGTAGTACTGCTGATTTTACCGGCGATGGTGCTCATGGCTTCCTGTGCCAAAAAGAAAATATACTCGGAACCGACTTCAGCATCGCAGCTTTCGGATGACGAAGCGGCCAGAGCGCGTCAGGATGCGTTGGACAAACAGCACAGTATCGATGAACAAGGCCTGAATGGTCAAGGGATCGGCGCTGGTTCCGGGAAATCAGGAAAATTCGGTAAAGGTGCTGGTGGCGGTGCGGGTTCTGTTACCCGAAGCAGTTTTGTGTCTGAAGATATCTATTTCGAGTTTGACAGTGCTTCACTTGTAGCAGAAGCCAGGGATACTTTAAAACGCAAGGCAGACTGGATGCGTGCGAACCCCAATGTATCTGTTGCCATCGAAGGATATACGGATGATCGTGGTACGGTTGAATACAACCTGGCGTTGGGAGAGCGAAGAGCTGAAAGCGCTAAATCTTTTCTGGCAGATCTGGGGATACCCGCCTCCAGAATGACAACCATCAGCTATGGTAAAGAGAGGCCTGCCGACCCAGGACACAACGAAACCGCCTGGGCTAAAAACAGGCGCGTCCATTTTGAAATCAAAAAATAACGACTTTGTAAAAAGTCCGCATGCCGCGTTGCGCCGCATCATTCGTCGTTGCGGCGTACCCATAAGTACGCCTCACTCCTTGCGGATTTGCGCGCCTTGCCTGCGAACATTTTACGAAGCCGTCCGAAATTTGACTTTTTACGAGAGCGTCAAAAAATAGCCACTTGCCGGGAAACGCCCGATGAATGCTGTCCGCGGTAAAATTCTCATTGCCGACGATGATCCCACTGTCCGGATTGTACTCACCAAATTATTTGAGAAATCCGGTTTTGAGGTCATCGCTGCGCAAAATGGCAAAGAAGCCGTGGAGCGCCTTACCAGCGACATTCTTGCCGTCATTCTAGATCTGGATATGCCGGAAATGAATGGTATCGGATGCCTCCGGTATATTCGGCAGCATATGGAGGACATCTCCCCCATCATGCTTACTGCCAACGAAGATATTTCAAGCGCCGTGGAAGCGATGCGTAGCGGCGCATTTGACTATATCACCAAGCCTTTCAATCCCCGAAAACTGACGGCTTTGGTGGATAAGGCCATTGCTACGGATGCACAGGCGAGGCGGCTGCATCAAGTCGAAGCGGAACTGGCTCATGCCAGGGAGCACGAAATCGAGATGGCTGCCAGAATTCAGCAAACGCTGTTGATGGGTGCGCCTCCCCGGAATTTTAAGGGGCTTGAGATTGCCAACGCCACCATTCCATCTCACAAGGTGGATGGAGACTTTTATGATTTTATTGCTGTTGATTCACAGCACCTCGATGTCATCGTGGGCGACGTCATGGGAAAAGGCATTGCATCTGCGCTGATGGGCGCCGCCACCAAGAGCTATTTTATGCATGTCATCCATGAATCGGGATGCGCCGCCTGCCATAGCAACGCGTATCCGGAACCTGACGCCATTGTATCCGGTGTTCACGCCGCGATGATTCATCAGATGGAAGCGCTCGAAACATTCGTTACGCTGTGTTATGCACGATTTGATATGGCACTCAGACAGATGCGATTTGTCGATTGCGGACATATGCGGACGATTCACTATCGCTGTCAAACCGGTGATTGCACCCTGCTGGAGGGTGTCAACATGCCGCTTGGGTTTCCTGAAACCGTGCCCTTTACACTGCATACCGAATCATTTGCGCCCGGAGATATTTTTTTCTTTTATTCGGATGGCCTGACTGAAGCCATGACGGCTGAAGGGCAGCTTTTCGGTGAGGAGCGGCTGACAGCCCTCGTACCCAAATACGCGGCCGTACCGCCAGACCAGATTATCCATAGGATATGGAAAGATATCGTTGCTTTTTCAGGCTCTGAAACATTTCGGGATGATTTTACCTGTGTGGTGGTTAAAATCACACCGTTTCGTTTGATCCCGTCTGATTCACACCGGGCAGTTTCTGCCCCATCGGAAAAGCATGGGGAATTTTCAATGAAATTTTCCAGCGATTTAAGTGAATTATCAAGAATTCGCCATTTTGTTCGCGATGGCTGCATCGCTGTCTTTCCTCAATTACTGAACGAAGACCGCATATCCATGATCGAGCTGGCGGTGACCGAAGTGGTCACCAATATCATCCGCCATGCGTATGGAGGCGTTTCGGACAAGCCCATTGAAATAAGCATCGGATTCGAAAATAATGCGCTGATGATCGAATTTTTGGATCAGGGAAAAAGTTTCGATCCTGACAGGGCTCCCCCACCGAAATTTGATGGTTCCCGGGAAGGCGGTTTTGGGCTTTATATTATTTCCCACATTGCCGATGATGTTGTGTATGAAAAACGTCAGAACAATACCAACCGAACCCTGTTGAAAATTTATCCCGGACACGGTCCAGACAGCGATCCGGATGTATAAACGCTTTAGAATATCGCGATGCAAGGAAGATGTATGGAGATGTTTTCAGAAACAGACGGAGATGTCGTCGTTGCCG
The DNA here is from genome assembly GCA_027325475.1 of Desulfobacteraceae bacterium. Lineage (GTDB taxonomy): Bacteria > Desulfobacterota > Desulfobacteria > Desulfobacterales > Desulfatirhabdiaceae > RAAP-1. The sequence goes on from DAIEFO010000082.1 coordinate 8,101, forward strand.
TTGTGCTGGCGGACGAACTGGACGCAGACAACGCCAAGTGGTTCAAATCAAAGATGTCTGACATTATCGGCAATAACAGAAAATTTGTACTCGACATGGGGCAGGTTCGGTTTGTGGACAGTTCGGGGTGCGGCGCGTTGTTGTCGGCCCTTCGCCAGATCAGCGCAGCCGGAGGCGATCTGAAGCTGGCCAATGTGCAGAAGTCCGTTCAGTCCATGTTTGAACTGGTGAGATTGCATCGCATCGTTGAGATGTTTGATACCAGAGAGGCTGCCGTAAAGTCTTTCGGTTGAGGAGTCATTGAAAATGGGCGTGAATCCGAATCCGGTGCTGTCTGTTTCCGATCAGAAAGATATGCGGATATCCGCGGCTGCTGAACGGATCGAAATGATGGAAGCCCTGTACCGGCGTTTCGGTGATGGCGGCATGACCACGCTGCGCAATCGGAT
>DAIEFO010000083.1 GCA_027325475.1 Desulfobacteraceae bacterium
CATTGCGCTGAATGGATTTACAAAAGTATCAGGGAACACCCCTCCGTCTGATATGAACGCCACCAGCGCCAGTAATGTACGCCTAAATCTGAAAGTAAGCATTGTTTATTCATAGTTGGCCTTTCTAACGGGTTACAGGGTATGTGTCAAGAATTATCTTTCTGTGACGCATCTTGTAATTCCAGATATCAGGGCACCCACGGCATCGGACGCAATTCCTTTGGACATTGCGCCAGAAAATAGCGATCCGTCATTCCGGAGATAAAATCACGAACGATCTCAACAGGCTGATGACGCTGAACATACTCTTCCGACATATCTTGCAGAAAACCGGTAAAAATGACGGAATTCCGGTTTTCGTGTTCGACATCGTCGAGATATCGTTCAAAAAGAAGCCGAAACAAATGATGAATGACTTCCGTATGGCGTTTGATCTGAGGATTCAGATAAATCCTTTCCAGGTTAAAGCTTTTCAGCAATTCAAGCGCCTCGGATACTTCCGGACTGAACGCGGTATAGGGGTGATGAAAGCTGCTTTCGATTACATCCGTCACCAGACGATAGACGATTGCACCATTGGTATTACCGAGCACCTTGACCGCTCTGGCCGGCATATCTGAGCGTTGAATCATACTCAGCCGAATAGCGTCTTCAATGTCTCTGCCAATATAGCTGATAGTATCCGCCATCCGCACCACACAGCCTTCAAGGGTCATGGGAGCCAGACAAAAGGCAGGATTGAGCCGTTTGCTCTGTATTTCATGATGCAATGTTTCAAATGTCTTGGTATGGAAAGGCTCCAGTTTTTGATTATGTATCTCGCCGTCGTGGCAAAGAATGCCGTCCAGCGTCTGAAGGCAAAGGTTCCAGCCTTTCCCCTTGCGTTCCACTCTTTCCAGAAACTGAACGCTTTGAAGATTGTGCAGAAAGTACCCGATGCCATGTTGTTGACAAAGTTCCGAGAGAAATCTTTCACCATCATGGCCAAACGGGGTATGGCCGATATCATGTCCGAGTGAGATGGCTTCGATCAGATCTTCATTTAATCCCAGAAACCGGCCGATGGTGCGTGCAATTTTGGAGACAAGCTGGACATGCAGAACGCGGTGCGTAATGTGATCGTTTTGTACCAGATAAAACACCTGGGTTTTGTCGATATAACGGGTATATGCGAGCGAATGCAGGATTCTGTCCGTATCTATTGAAAAAGACTGCCGATAATCATCATCACCATGAGGTTCTGGATGCCGCCTGACGCCATTCTGGCTGAGTGCCGCCACCGGGCTGAAAAAATCGTTTTCCCGCTGATTCAGCGCCTGATGGATCGTATGAGAGACATCGTTAAATTTCGCCATTTTCAATCAGGGTCTCCATTAAACGAATATAGTCAATGCCGGCTTTCCGGAATCCTTCCTTGCCGTATTTCATATTGGCCTCGATCACATAATGCTGTCCCCGGTAGCAGCATATGTCAATCCCCACATCATCCCAATGGCACTTCAGCGCGGTGAAAAGTCCTAAATCCAGCGCAGATTGCGGCACCGGATCGAGACAAATCTGGCCGCCTACCGCTACGTTGCTGCGAAAATCTCCTTCCGGCGCAATGCGCCAATACGCATGCACCACCCGCTTGCCGATGACCACCACCCGGATATCCCGATCTACAGGCAGATATTCCTGAATATAGGCAAGCGGCGATATCCGGATGTAATCGCGGAGTTCTTCGGGCGTCTGAATTTTGAAAACACCCCTCCCCATGGCGGAGCCCCTGGGAATTTTTGCAATAAAAGGAAATGTAAAATGCTGTGGAATCGCTGCCGATTGCCGTTTTCCATAAAAAACCCGGGTTCTGGGATGAGGAATGCCTAAAATCATAAAAAGAGAGGTCTGTTTGATCTTATCCTGCACATATTGATAGGTGTGACAACTGGGAAATGTTTCAATCCCCGCGGTATTTAACAGATCGGCATAAAAGGATGTCGGGTAATAAATTCTGCGGGAAGACAGGATAGCGGCGGCATCTTCAGCGCTGTAATCCGAAAAGTTGGATTTAACGCCCAGTGTCCGCACGTTTCGGCAGTATCTCAAACGAGATTCGAGAGCGATCGTTTCAGGATGTGACTTCATGAAGTGCCCTCACCACAGTTTTTATAGGCTTTCAGAAAATTCATTTCGCAAGGCGGCAGAGATGAGATAATACTGTTGTAGTATATCTCCGAGCGGATAACGCAGCGAAATTATTTTTCTGAAAGTCTGTAGTACCGGAAGCTTAACCCTGAGGAGTTATGATAAACATCTCCGGAAACACCGCAGCATTGGGCCAGAAATTTCTGACATCCAGTTCAAAGCGCGGACCGGCATCGCCGCTGAAAACCAGTTGCCTGGGAAGCTCAAATCCGTTGGTATCTGACTGCTCGGTGCGATCCACCCGATAAGACAATTGCCCCTTCTCTGAGAAAATATCAATGCGCTGTACCTGTTTTTTGTCGGCATCCAGATAGATATGTTCAACATCGATATTTCTGTCTCCACGCAGAGACAGCAGATATCCAGAGCCTGCATGGGACAACGTGCTGGAAAAATAATCCCGGATCGGGATCCCCCCGGACATCAGAAAGATCAGATCCGACACTGGCACCGGAATGGATACCAGCTTTTCAAGATCGGGATTCTTGATCTCTGATTTATAAAAATTGTTGTCGCTGTAAGACAGCAGATAAAACCAGTCGCCGTCTGCCGCCATACTGGCCACGGGAAATCCGGAAATGCCCTCGAGAACGATACGGAGTTTATCCGGCCGGAAACCACTCCAGACAGCATGCAGCACCTGAACGCCATTTTTTTTCCAGAGTTTGACATTCCCCGTACCTTTAAATGTCTGAAGCCCTGCATTGATCTGTCCAAGATGGGTCAAAATACTGGAAACCTCAGGTGTATCCGGCTGTTTTACAGCAAGGGACGGCGCATTTCCTATGGTTGCACATCCGGACAGTATCAGGACGACTGCCGCCATCAGAAAGAGTGAAACATGCCGCATGTCATTAAAATCCTTTTTTTTCGAGGTCATGAATTTTTGTCTGTAATTCGGTGAGTTCCTTTTCTTTCGGCTCTTTTTCCTTCTTCAACAGAGCACGACGGTAATAATCCAATGCCTTTTGAGGTTTATCGAGTTTTACACAGGTATCGCCGAGATGCTCCATGACGGTCGAATCTCCCTGCGTGATTTTTTCAGCTTTTTCAAGATATTTGAGAGCCCTTTGGTAAAGCCCTTTTTTAAAGTAAACCCATCCCAGACTGTCCGTGATATAACCATCATCAGGTTTAAATTTCAGCGCCTTCAAAATCAGTTGCTCGGCCTCATCCAGATGCTGTCCCATTTCCGCATAAGTATATCCGAGATAATTCAATGCACCGGCATCTTCCGGATCCAGTTTCAACACCGTTTTCATGGCTTCGATGCAATCAGCCTTCCTGCCCATCTTGTCATAGATCACCCCAAGCCTGAAATAAAGCTGATCATTTTCTGAATCCAGTTTCAAACCCGCTTGAATGGCCTCAACGGCTTTATCCAGCTCTCCGCTTTCTTCATAAAATGTTGATAGATACAGGCGAAAGTCAGGGTTGTCCGGCGTTTGCTGAATCGCTTTTTGAATGTATGCAATCGCCTCTTTAAAATTTCCTTTTTCCTGATACCAGAGCGAAATTTGGGCGACCGCGCTGTCATAATATCTGGCTGAAGGCACTATCTGTTTGAATTGCGCCAGTGCCTTTTCCCTGTCCTGAAGCCCTTCATAAACGATACCCGCAATATAATGCAGGTCTGAATTGTCAGGTGCAGCAGACAGCATGCCTTCGAGAATCACGACAGCATCCTGAAAGTTTTTAGGTTCGACATAGTACTGAAGCAGATTCTTGATAATGGTCTGATCTGTCTGAGCCCTCTTCCCGAGACCGTTGAAAATCGTCTGCGCTTTAGCCATTTGTCCCTGCTGGCTGTAACAGACTCCCAGCCCCATCAATGCGCGCGGATCATCAGGCACTTTTTGCAAAAATTCCTGATATATTTTTTCTATCAGCTCCGGCTTTTTCTGACGCTGATACAACTGAACGAGCTCGAACCACGGCTCTTCCAGATTGGGTTCAATTTCAAGGGTCTTTTTGAAGGCAGATTCTGCAAGGTCAAGCTGTCCCTGTTCCAGATAAATTTTGCCCTGATAATAATATCCAGGGTAGGATTCCGGGAATTTGTCGGTCAGACGCGTATACACTTTTAACGCATCTGACCAGTTCTTCATTTCCATATATAGCTCACCGAGCATCAAATAGACATTCTGCCGGGTGGGATCGACGGTAATGACCTTTTCGTAAACTTTACAGGCCTTATCATTTTGTTTTCGCGACTGAAATATGCGTCCCGAAATGATCAGTGCCTCTACATCATCCGGTTTCTTACGCAAAACCGACATTGAGATGGCCAACGCTTTATCATCGTTTTTCTGCTGGAGGTACAGCAGCGCCAGATCTTTTTTCAAATAGATAGATTGGGGATCATCGTGAATGGCTTTTTCAAGAAGACTCGTCGCCTTGTCCAGGTTCCCCTTTCTCCATTCAAGCTGGGCTTCAGTGTAATAAAAATATGAATTATCTCTATCGGATGATATGGAACGTGGTGTTGTCTCCCGTCCTGAAACTTGATCCGGAACCTGGTTGGATGGGTACATCCCTGCAGAACATCCCATCAGGAACAAAAAGGCCCCTGCACACAAGGCCGCTGCGGTCAAACTTGATTTCATAAATGCTCCTGCGCAACCTCATGGCTACGCATTGTGTTCATAACTGCTGACAATTAAATGGAAAGCCCATCTTCTATATATGAAGCAAAATCCGATAACTCGTTTTTAAAATACTCTTTGATTTTTTTGATGATATTTTTCTCGATCTGCCGAACGCGTTCCCGGGATATGTGGTATTTGTCTCCGATCTCCTGAAGTGTTACCGGACTATCGGAAAACACTCTCAATTCGAATATTTCCAGCTCCCTGGGAGTAAGGATTTTCTTAAATTCATCAATTTTGTTATGCAGAAGCATTTCAATTTCTTTTTTGGCCATCTGGTCTTCTGCGGATTCTGTTTCAGAGCTGACAAATTCTATTCGGTTGGTGTCGGAATCGTCTTTGACCGGGGTATCCAAAGAAACATCCCAGCCATCCAGGCGCTGGTCCATGTCTATAATTTCTTTTTCAGACACCCCCAGTTTCTGTGACAACAATTTAGGTTTGGGATCGAATCCCAAATCAATCAGGTTCTGTTTTTCTTTTTTGAGCTTGAAGAATAATTTTCGCTGCCCCTGTGTAGTGCCGATTTTAACCAGGCGCCAGTTGTCCATAATAAATTTTAATATGTATGCCTTAATCCAGAAAGATGCATAATATGAAAATTTTACATTTTTGTACGGATCGAATTTTTTTACGGCCTGAAGCAGTCCGATATTCCCTTCCTGGATCAAATCCAGCAGATTCTGCATCCATATCCGCTGAAATTCAAGTGCAATCTTTACAACAAGGCGCAGATTGGCTGTCACCAGTTCATAGGCGGCATCCAGATCGTTGTCCTCCTGAATTTTGACGCCAAGTTCAATTTCACGTTCCCGGGTAATAAGTTTGTAACGGCTGATTTCAGCCAGATAACGCTGCAACGGGTCAAAGCGCACCAGTGCTTTGTCGTCTGAAGCAGGGTCCCATGTCAGTTTCTGTTTTTTCATGAAAAACCACCACCACAATAATTGTTATGTCAACTGAATGAGCGAATAATTATTTACATCCATACCATCCTGTGATATCAACCGTTCCAGCAATGTTAACCGCTTAATGCGCCTGTAGCTCAGCTGGATAGAGCAACGGACTTCTAATCCGTAGGTCGCAGGTTCGAATCCTGCCAGGCGCGCCAGTGAAGTCAACCGATAACGTCAGCCAGTTAAAGCCATTTCCTCGAAACCTCAAAAACGACTACCTCGAAAAAAGCCCGGTTTGTCCCCCGTCTGTCCATCGATTTTATTATTTTACCCTGTTGTGGTTTGGATAAAAAACGGTATCTGGAAGACGGTTGGAAAGTATCAGTACCAAGAGGAAAGATCAACATGATTCCTGAGGAAGTTTTTCTGCCGGTTGTTATTTTCATGCTGGTATATCTGGCTATTACCTTCGACTTGACCCACAAGGCGGTGGCCGCGCTCCTGGGGGTTGCAGCGCTTTTGATCGCCAATGTCGTTACGGAACACCAGGCCGTCGGATACGTTGATTTTGAAACCATCCTGCTGCTCATGGGGATGATGATCATTGTCGGTGTGCTGCGTAAATCCGGCGTGTTCACCCTGATAGCTGTCAGAATCGCTGGCATGACGCAGGGCGATCCCCTGAAGATTCTGATCCTCTTTTCGCTGGTCACCGGCATCGCCTCGGCCTTTTTAGACAATGTGACGACGGTGTTGATCATGGTTCCCATCGTGATTGAACTGACCGTCGGCATGGGGCTCGATCCCCGGCTCTATGTCATCAGCCAGGCCGTTGTCTCCAATTTAGGCGGTACCGCAACCCTGATCGGCGATCCTCCCAATATCATCATCGGATCAAAGACCGGTCTGACATTCAACCAGTTCGCCGTCCATCTGTCGCCCATCGCCGCCATCAGTATGCTTGCCATGATACTTTACTACGGACTGGTTTACCGGGAAAAATTCAAACCCATCAACACCAGCCTGCTTAAACTGTTTTCCGTACAGTTTCTGCTGGAAAAAATCCGCTTCGATTTTCTGAGCCTCGACATAGACAGGCCGTTTCTGATGAAAGCGCTGGGATGTCTGGCCGCGGCCATAGGGCTGTTCGTGCTTCAGACCGTCACGAAAATCACGCCGGGGATTGTCGCCATGACCGTCGCCATGATACTTCTGGTCATGACCCGTGTTCGCATCGAAGATATGTTGCATGAGGTGGAATGGGGAACGCTGCTGTTTTTCGCGGGGCTGTTCATTCTGGTGGGAAGCCTTGAAGCCCACGGCGCCATCCGGTGGGTCGCCGAAAACATCTTTCTGAAAATCGGTCATAACCCGTATGTGATCACACTCACGGTACTCTGGGTGTCCGGGATCGTTTCCGGTTTTCTGGACAATATTCCTTTCACCATCACCATGATCCCCATTGTGCAGGTCATTTTGCGGCATACGCCGATTCCGCATCACATCCTCTGGTGGGCGCTGTCTCTGGGGGCCTGCTTTGGGGGCAACCTGACCCTGATCGGCGCTTCCGCCAATATCGTTTCCGCCGATATGGCCAAACGCCAGGGATACGAGATTTCGTTTTTCGAGTTTTTCAAGGCCAGCGGCGCGGTCACGCTGATATCCCTGATGCTTTGCTCCGTTTACCTGACTATTTTCCTGTGGGCGTCCCTATGAAAAAAACATCCCGCAAAGACATGGACATTCTGAACCGTTTGTTCCGGGAGCAGGAAGACGTTCTGGGAAGCACTCAGACGACCATCATGGCCCTGGAATGTCTGCGCCGGTCATTGAGGTTGCTGAAATGCCGTGCGGACGAGATCCCGCGGCAAATTATCGAAGTGTCCGGCGCTATCAACCATACCGAACCGCGGGTGATCCCTCTGATTCACCTCATGGAGCGGTTCGAGTCCGAAATCCGGCCTTGTTACGGAAAAGATGTTGTTGAAGTCCGGCAAGCGGCGGACCGCATACTGGCGGATAACATCGCCTGTATCGAAAATCACCGGCGAGAGCTGGTGCAATACGGGCTTTCCTGTGTCGCGGACGACGATGTCATTTTTCTTCACTCCGTCAGCTCGACAGTGCTGCGGATTTTACTTGAGGCCAAAGCGTCCGGACGCCGGTTCCGGGTCATCGTGCTGAAGCAGGCTATCCGGAAAACCCGTCAGGTGATCCTCCCGCTCACCCGGGCCGGCATTGCCATCCGGACGGTTCCTGAATATTCTCTGGGGCATTTTGTGGAAGAAGCCACCCGGTTTTTTCTGGGGGCGATATCCATTACACAGGATAACCAGGTGGTGGCCGCCGCCGGCGCCGGCAGTATCGTCGGCATGTGTCATTTGCACCATGTCCCGATCTATCTGTTCGTGGACAGCCTGAAGTTCTCGCATCGAAACGCCGCCGATCAGCAGATACACCACAAGACATTCACTCGCCGCCATGACAACGGTTGGCGCATCGAAATGAGTACGCAGTCCCACGACATCTTCAATGCCGCGCTGGTGGATCACCTGATTACCGAAATGGGGGAGCGGGGAGGGGGCTGCGGCGAAGCAGACTGACCGGGGACGGCGGCGCAACAAGCTCAAAAAATAATCCGTTACGCCGCCGTGCTCCGTTTATACCTGCGTGAACGCCAGATGATCGCCTTCGGCTTCCGCGCGCACCGTGCAGCCGTCCGGGATCCGGCCCTTCAGGATTTCCATGGACAGTGGATTTTCGAGGTATTTCTGAATCG
>DAIEFO010000084.1:0-2053 GCA_027325475.1 Desulfobacteraceae bacterium
GCCCACCATGACGGCGTCACATGCGGTTTGCTCAAACATGGCAAGCGCGTCCTGCGGTGAGGTGATATCGCCGTTTCCGATCACAGGTATGGAAACAGCACTTTTGACCGCGGCGATAATGGACCAGTCCGCTTTCCCCTGAAAGAGCTGTCTGGCTGTGCGAGGGTGGACGGCGATAGCGTTGACGCCGCAGTCCTCTGCCATTCTGGCGATATCAGCGGCCTGCTTTCCAGATGGTTCCCATCCGGTGCGGATCTTGATGGTCAGGGGAATACGAATCGCGTTTCGAACGGCCCGGATGACGGCTTCAGCCCTGAAACCGTCTCTCATCAATGCAACGCCGGAGCCGGTCTTGATCACTTTTTTGACGGCGCATCCCAAATTGATGTCCAGGATGTCCGCACCGGCGGCTTCGACCATCGCAGCGGCTTCCGCCATCACGAAAGGATCGGCGCCGAATATTTGAACCGACAACGGCTTTTCCTCCGGAACGCTGTTCAGCATACTGCGGGTTTTCTCTGAACGGTAGATCAGGCCGTTTGCGCTGATCATCTCGGAGCAGACCAGGCCGCAGCCATTTTCTTTGGCGATCAGCCGCAGCGGCAAGGTAGTGATACCCGCCAGCGGCGCCAGCACCACAGGGCTTGAAAGAGTGATGTTACCGATGTTCATAATTGACAATCCATGCCAATTATACTACATCAGACGCGGTTGAAAAATCAATCCGCAACATCCGGGCAGATCGGGCTGGAGATCATCGATGATTGTTCTATGAAAGCGTCCGGACTTAGCTGCTACAGGGGTGAATTCGAAAATTCGAACCTGATGACCTGCGGGCGGTCAAAAAGGGATGTCGTTCAATACAGCCGTTCCGCATAGAGGGAATGGCTTACAGAGAGGTGACTATGTCTGAAGTGCGAATGCGTTCTATATGGAGTATTATTTTTTTAATAGTTCTGATGGGATGGCCATGTCTGTCCCAGGCGTCATCGCCGATCGATGATCTGAAGGCACCGATAGAACATGTGCTTGAGATTTTAAAAGATCCCCAATACAAGAATCCTGATATGAAACAGCAGCAGCGGGATAAAATCATTCAGATCACCAATCAGGTGTTTGATTTCAAGGCGATGTCCAGACTGGCGCTTGGCCGTAACTGGAAGTCTTTGAACCCCCAGGAACAGAAAGACTTTGTGGCTGCGTTTGGTGATCTTCTCAACAGCACCTATATGGACAAAGTTCAGGGAGAGTACAGAGACGAAACGGTTTCGTTCCTGGGCCAGGAAATTATTGCAACCGGCAAAGCCATTGTAAAAACCAAGATTATGCGAAAGCCGACCGATATTCCGGTGGTTTATGCCATGTTTCTGGATGGCGACAAGTGGCGGATTTACGATGTTAATATCGAAGGCATCAGTCTGATCAAGAATTATCGCACCCAGTTTGATCAGATTCTGACCAAGGATTCTCCGGATCAGCTTATCGAGCGGATTAAAAAGAAATCGGATTTGAAAACCGACATCAAAGTTGAATAGTCATTGTGCGCTAATCACGCTCGTTTCCGGGAGGTCTTTCAATTGAAAAATGTATGGACGGTTCTGATTTCTGTCTGCGTATTCTTCTTGCTGCAACATTCGCTGCCGGTGCTGTCTGCGGACACCCAGACAGCGGCGTCCGACCAGACAGTAACACCCAATTCGCCTGATGATCTCAGCTATCTGGATGACGAAACGCCGACGGCGACCGTTGCAGACCCGCTGTCCGGATGGAACCGCCTCATGTTCAACGTCAATGACAAATTCTATTTCTGGGTGATGAAACCCGTGGCAAAGGGATATAAGGCAGTTCTTCCGACACCGGTGCGGCAGGGTGTCGGCAATTTTTTCCACAATCTGGCAACGCCGATACGGCTGGTCAACTGCTTCTTGCAGGGAAAAATGGGAGATGCTGCATCCGAGGCGTGCCGTTTTCTCTATGACACGACTTTCGGGGTGCTGGGTTTCTGGGATCCGGCCAAAGACTATCCTCATCTGAACCCGCCGGAACAGGATTT
>DAIEFO010000084.1:2153-4710 GCA_027325475.1 Desulfobacteraceae bacterium
GACACGACTTTCGGGGTGCTGGGTTTCTGGGATCCGGCCAAAGACTATCCTCATCTGAACCCGCCGGAACAGGATTTCGGGTTGACGCTGGCAAGATTCGGGATCGGTAACGGGGTGTATATCGTATGGCCGTTCTTGGGGCCTTCGACGCTCAGGGACAGCGTCGGCCTGGGCGGCGATTATTTCCTGTCACCGCTGTCCTACCTGCAGCCGGAAGTTTACGCCTGGTCTCTCAAGGCCGAAGATGTCGTCAACCATCAGTCCTTTCATATCGGCGAGTATGAAGAGCTGAAAAATGCAGCCATCGTTCCTTATGAGGCTTTTAAAGACGCGTACATTCAGTACCGTAATCGTAAAATCAACAAATGAGGGTTTCGTAAAAAGTCAGGATGCTGCGGCGTACCCAAAAGTACGCATTACTCCTTGCGGATTTGCGCGCCTTGCCTGTGAACTTTTTATGAAGCCGTCCGTGAAATGAGCGCAATGAAAAGACTGGATTTTTCTGAGGCGCCTTTGCGCTTGCTGTGGATTAATCGCTTGACAAAATATCTGTGGCTGGATATATAGCAAAAGCTACGGGCCGTTAGCTCAATCAGGTAGAGCACCTGACTCTTAATCAGTAGGTTATTGGTTCGATTCCAATACGGCCCACCAATGAAATCAAGGATTTATGGCGAAATGCTGTAAATCCTTTTTTCGTTTAGGATGTTTTTTACATCCAAATGGATTTGACTTGTCTTGCAGATTTTTGGAGGATAGAGGATACAATGAAAATTGCCTACACCTATAACCTGCAGTTGTCAGACAATGAAGAAGACGCCGCATTTGACAAACCGGAAACGGTTTCGGTCATTGCAGCCGCGTTGTCGTCTCTGGGGCATCGGGTGGAATGCGTCGAGGTGTCAGGGCCTGCTTCCCGGCTTGTGGCAAGGCTGGAAGCCCTGAATCCGGATTTGATATTCAATACGGCGGCCGGACGCGGTGGTAAATGCCGTGAAGCTTTTTATCCCGCGCTTTTTGAACAGTTGGCGATTCCTTACACGGGTTCAGATGCCTATGTGTGTACGGTAACAACGGACAAGCGTCTGACCAAGATGCTGCTGGCCTCCCGCGGTATTCCGACGCCGCGATGGGTGTTTGTGGACAGCGTTCACAACTGGACACTTCCGGAACTAACGTATCCGGTGATCGTCAAACCCAATTATGAAGGCAGTTCCAAAGGTATCGACCAGAACTCTGTTGTGGAAACGCCGGAGCAGCTTCTGAAGCAGGTGACAGGGCTGCTGATTCGCTATCCGGCGGGGGTGATTGTCGAGGAGTTTATTGCGGGCAGGGATATTATCGTTCCTTTTCTTGAAAAGGCGTCCTCCCATACCGGCGGCATCTTGACGCCAGGTGAATATCAGTTTGATACTTCAGCCGTTTCAGCGCGGCCGTATGCCATATATGACTACGATCTCCAGAAACTTCCGGATGCGGTGGCCGTTCGGGTTCCCGCCGATCTGCCGTCCGATGTCCTGAAAGACCTGACGGCGATGTCGCAGACCATCCAAAAAACGCTGGATATCCGTGATCTGGCCCGTCTGGATTTCCGGCTGTCTTCTACAGGCCAAATTTACTTTATCGAGGCTAACGCGCTGCCCAGCCTGGAACCCGGAGCGACGGTGCATGCATCTGCTGCTCTGGCAGGGCTTTCCGATATGCCATCGGTACTGGACGCCGTTATCAAGTCCGCAGTGGAACGCTGTGGCATTCAACTGTCGACGCGTTCCCGCATCCGGAAAAAGACGCTTAAAGTCGGGCTGACATTCAATCTGAAACGGGTCAAGCCGCATCATCCCAATGACGATGACCGTGAAGCCGAGTTTGACAGCCGGACGACCGTTGACGCCATTGCAGGCGCCATTGCTTCTCTGGGGCATGATGTGGTCGAGCTGGAGGCGACACCGGAGCTTCCCCTTATTATCGGTTCCACCCCCCTGGATATGGTCTTTAACATTGCGGAGGGGATCCATGGACGAAATCGGGAATCTCAGGTGCCGGCGATTCTGGAGCTTCTGGATATTCCCTATGTGGGGTCCGATCCTGCGACGCTCTCCATTTGCCTGGACAAGGTGCTGGCTAAAAAGATGGTGCGTCAGGCCGGGATTTTCACCGCCGATTTTGTGGTGCTGCGTACAGGTAATGAACGTCTGCCCCGGGAACTTCATTTCCCGGTGATTATCAAGCCCATTGCCGAGGGAAGTTCCAAAGGTGTGGTGGGAATGAATGTGGTGCAGGATGAAACAGCGCTGAAAGCTGTTGCCAGAGAACTGCTTGCCAGATATCATCAGCCGATGCTGGTGGAAGAATATCTTTCCGGCAGAGAATTTACGGTAGGGCTTCTGGGGGAAAACCGGCCCAAGGTACTGCCGCCGATGGAGATATGCTTCAATGACAAGGGCAATCTCTGGCCGGTATATGCGTTTGAGCATAAACTGGATGTTAATGATGCCGTCTCTTATCAGGCACCGGCAAAGATTGACAGGTCGCTTCAGAAAAGTCTCGAACATACGGC
>DAIEFO010000084.1:5157-8493 GCA_027325475.1 Desulfobacteraceae bacterium
GCCTTCCCGTCAGCCGTTAAAAGCAACGGCTGAGGCGCTTTTTGAAGTAAAAGCCATCCGGAAGCCCTTGTATTTTTATCTGTATGCGCGGATATCCGGGTACGGGCAGCAGATCAAAGCCGGCGAATACAAGATATCCGCAGCGATGACCCCGCAGCAGATACTGGAAATGATGGCGGCGGGAAAAATATATCTCCACAGGGTGACGGTGCCGGAAGGCTATACCCTGCAGGAAATCGCTGATGCGGTGGCCAAGGCCGGTCTGGTTTCTGAATCAGCGTTTCTGAAAACGGCACGAAACCCGGAACTGCTGCATCGGATGAAAATAGACGCTGATACGGCTGAGGGCTATCTGTTTCCGGACACCTACTATTTTCCCAAAGATGTCAGCACTGAAAAGATCATCGAAACCATGGTTCAGCGCTTTCACAAAGTGTTTACGCCCGATATGGCGCGTCAGGCCGAAGCGGAAGGCATGACGGTTCGGCAGGTCGTCACGCTGGCTTCCATCATCGAAAAGGAAACAGGCGACGACCTGGAGCGGCCACTGGTATCTTCCGTGTTTCATAACCGGCTGGCGATCGGGATGAAACTGGAGAGCGATCCGACGGTTATTTACGGCATCGATCATTTTACAGGAAGTCTTACCCGTCAGCAATTGACAACGCCCACGCCTTATAACACCTATACCTGTCATGGACTTCCGCCCGGGCCGATTGCCAGTCCGGGCCTTAAATCCATCCTGGCAGCCATCCATCCAGCCAAGACGGATTATCTTTATTTTGTCGCCCGCAAAGACAAGACCCATCAGTTTTCCCGGACGCTGGCAGAACATGTTAAGGCGGTGCGTCGATATCAACTTGGAAAAAGTTGACGGCTTCGTAAAAAGTCCGCATGCTGCGTTGTGCCGCACCCTTCGTCATTGCAGCGTACCACAAAAGTACGCTTCATTCCTCAGGATTTGCACGCCTTGCCTGCGGACATTTTACGAAGCCGCCCGAAATAGTGCGAAGCTCAGTTTGTGGCGACGCCTTTCAGAGACAGCGACTGTATCCCGTTACGGAATCGAAGCGCCAGAGGCGTGGCGGCAGGATGTTCATAGATGACACCATCCGGAGTGACGCCTCTTAATTTGCCGTCTTTAAAAAACATCCGGGCAAGCTGAATGCCGGCTTCCTGTCTGTCTGCAAACGCGGCATTTCTGGTGGAAGGTGCTGGACTGTCTGCGTGCTCTATGCCTTGATCTTTCATGGATTTCATGAAATTGAGGAGGCGTCCGAGCCTCAAAAGGGTGACAGCTTCCAGCCGGGATGTGGTATGAGACAAGGGCAGGGCGGTGGCGCGCATTTGTGACAGATGCTCCGGAAGAATCCCCAGCATCCGGCACAACCGGTAATCGTCGCTTCCGGGCGATGGGTAGTAAATGGACACTCCGGCCAGAACCCGCTGTGATGCCAGATACAGCAAATCGTCCACAGAATTTTCGGGTTTCTGAAAGGGCGCGCCAGCAATGACATAACCGACCGCGTTCATTCCATATATTCCGGCAAGTTCTACCGCCTGTTCAAAGGCGGATCTCAAATCCGGTCTGTGAAACCGCTGCTGCTGCTCCGGTATGCTGCTGCCCAGAGACAGGTTGAGCGTCTTAAAGCCGGCGGATTTCATGGCAGCTATCATATCCCTGTCCAGCGATGCCGGAAAAAGGCCGTTCATAGCCCGCAGCTCCAGCCCTGATTCCGAAAACCGTGTCCGTATTTCAGACAGCAGCGTCATAAACCACTTTCGGTCCAGAGACAGGTTTTGATCTTCAAAATCGATGAATCCGCTGTGATCCTGAAAAACAGCCCGATCTAATTCCGCAAGAACAGATGCGACGCTGCGTCTGCGGTATGGAACCGGCGCATTTTCCCCCAGAGAGCAGTACGAACAGCTCATGGGGCATCCCCTGGCAGCCACAATTACGGTGGAGGTGCGTTTATTCCGCCGATAATACCTGGCGGCTATGCAATGCGTTGCCGGAAGCGGAAAGGCATTGAGGTCCGCCATCCAGGTGGGAGGACCGATATGAAGGGTTCCGTCCTGTTTCCGGAAAACGATTCCGGGAACTTCGGCCAGCGCAGACTCAGGCGGTGCGTCCGTGGCTTTCAGAATGGCGGCCAGTTGTGGCAGTGATACTTCGCCCTCTCCCCGGATGATGTAATCGACGGCGCTGCAGTGCATGACCTGTTCCGGCATGGCCGTGGGGTGATGGCCTCCCATGACGATCCGGCAGGATGGAAGCCGGGCTTTGATGATTTCGGCCGTATGAAGCGCTTCGGCGCTGTAGGCGGTAAAAAGAGAAGAGATACCGACGATTTGCGCCCCGGATGCGACGGCCTGATTTCCGATATGCTCGAAGCTGTATCCGAAGTGTTTGAACTCGTGGAAGAGTCCGAAAGGAGATATATCCGCGTTCGTGTAGTATCTTGAAAGGCCGGCCAACTCATCGGGGATATCCGCGCGCCTGGAACGGGGCGATGCCAGTGCATCCAGAATCGTCACAGACAGCCCGGCGGCTTCAAGAGATGCGGCAATACACGCCAGACCGTAGGGAATGGTGCGTTTGGCGGTCAGGTAAAAATCCCGGACAGGGGGCTGCACCAGCAGTATATCGCTCATGCGGGCTCTTGGGAGATTTCCGGAGGAATGGCCGGATGAACCTTCAGGATTTTCTCTTTTCGAATGCAGACGGCGCCGGGTTTGGCGCCGCGAGGCTTGGAAACAAACTGTGCGCGGGTGACGGAAACCGGAACCACGCCGCCGTTTCTGGCTTTGCTATGCCATGCGGCAATGGCTGCGGCCTGGCGCAGTGTTTCAGCGCCAGGCGTTTCATCCGGTTTGGCAACGAGAATGACGTGGCTTCCCGGCATACCGTGCACGTGAAACCACCAGTCGCTGGCTTTGGCGACTTTTAGACTCAGCACGTCGTTGTCGGCATCCGTACGGCCTGCCATGACGAGCCAGTCTCCGGGAAGGTGGTATTCACGAAACATGGCGGATCCGTGTAAAACCATCCCGCATCATTTTCCCGTTTCCCACGATATGATGTGGCTGCGGGCGGTGCTGATGGCGGTGCCGGGGATTTCAATCACCGAAAACACGATCTGATTCTGTCCGTCATTGTACAGGTCACCGACGGCCATGTCGCTGATCTGGCCGGACATTTCTGTGGTTTTCCATTTCAGGGCGAATCCTCCGACGGGATCCCATTGCAGACACTCGACATGTCCGCTTTTGAAGAGCCGCAGGCTGGGCAGATAGTTTCTCAGCACATCCTTGTCGTTGATCAGCAGCACC
>DAIEFO010000085.1:0-5772 GCA_027325475.1 Desulfobacteraceae bacterium
CATCTTGAAAATGAAATACCTCTGCGGAAATTTTCTGATATTGCATCGGCACCGGTATTAAGAGGGTTTGCATTTATGTCCGCAAAACCTGTGCTGGTGCTGTTTAACAATATGGATGATGACGATGTCTTGCCGGATATTCCTGCTCTCACATCAAAAGAGACATGTATGGTCATAAAGGCCAAACTGGAGCAGGAACTTATTCAGATGTCCGATGAGGAGGCTAAGGAATTTCTGTCAGAATTCAATATTACGGCTTCTGCAATGGACAGGGTGATCCAACAATCTTATGCGCTTTTGGGCTTGATATCATTTTTTACTGTTGGAGAAGATGAAGTCAGGGCATGGACAATTCAAAAGGGAACATCAGCCTTGGATGCTGCCGAAGTTATTCACTCGGATATCAAAAAAGGATTTATCCGTGCGGAAGTACTGTCCTATACGGATTTAATCGATGCAGGAACCCAGGCGGAAGCCAGAAAGCGAGGCACCTTTCGTCTGGAGGGCAAGACCTATGAAGTTAAAGATGGTGACATCATTAATTTCCGCTTTAATGTGTAGAAATATTTTGAATGATTTTATCTGCGGCGGGTGTGTGCACACCTTGTCCATGAGGCGTGCAGGAGCTATGCCCCATGGACAAAGAATGCCGTATGAAAAAGAGGATGCATTTCATGGAACGCTACGTGAATTATCCATTCTTGCGCTCGAATGTTTTCATGAAATCCGCCAGTGTCTGAACCGATTCCAGCGTTGTGGCATTATAAATGGAAGCCCTGCAACCACCGACCGAACGATGTCCTTTGAGGCCTCCCATATTTTCTATCAGCGCTTCCTGAACGAATTTTTTTTCGAGTTCTTCTGAAGGCAGACGGAACGTAACATTCATTAACGAACGGCTGTTTTTGTCGGCAGTGCCTTTATAAAAACTGCTGGCGTCAATGACGCTGTACAGACAGGAGGCTTTTTTACGGTTGACGGCGTCCATGGCTTTAAGTCCGCCGATACTTTCCTCCAGCCATTTCATGACAAGCTGAATGGTATAAATTCCAAAACAGGGCGGTGTGTTGTACATGGAATTTTTGGACGCATGGGTCGTGTATTTAAGCATGGTTGGAATGTTGCCTGATGCGCGTTTAAGCATATCATCCCGAATGATGACGACGCAAACACCGGCAGGACCGATATTTTTTTGAGCGCCTGCATAGATGAGTCCAAAGGGTTTGACATCAAACGGTCGGCTCATGAAATCGGATGACATGTCGGCTGCCAGCGGAACGCTTCGGGTATCGGGATATACCGGCCACTGGGTACCCTTGATGGTGTTGTTGGATGTGATATGTGCATACACCGCGTTTGAATCGAAATGGATGCTGTCCGGAATATAGCAGAAATTACGGTCTTCGGAAGATGCCGCCACCCGGACGGATTTTCCCAAAAGCTGTGCTTCCTGAATGGCCTTGGTAGCCCATGTGCCGGTATTTACGTAATCGGCGGATTCGCCGTCTCGCAGCAGATTCATGGGAATCATGGCAAACTGCAGGCTGGCGCCTCCCTGAAGAAACAGCACATGGTAGGTTTCATCCATATTGAGCAGACGGCGGATTCTGACAACCGCATCGTTGATGACGTCGTCAAACCATTTTGAACGATGACTTACTTCTGTAATGGACATACCAGATCCGTTGAAATCCAGAAATGACGCCTGTATTTCTTCCAAAACCGGAAGGGGAAGCGCGGCAGGTCCTGCGTTAAAGTTATGAATACGTTTTTTGGACATGAAATTCCTCCAGAAATAAATGATCACAGGCATCCTGTGATACTGTGTTAATCGGTCCGTCTGCACATTGATGTACCTCTTTTCTCTGACGGGAGATATGGAGTTGAAACAGTGTGTAGAGCTGACCGTAGCTGTTCGAACCGGCGGCTAATCCACGTAGAATGCAACCGGCGTTATATTGATGTGAACCTCTTTAACCCCACGAACCGCCCATATGTGATCTTTCAGGGTTTTCTCCATATCCTGCTGAAGCGATTCTGAAATTTTAGCTTTCACATAGACTTTGCCATTATCGGCGGATACTTCGATTGTTGGGTTTATTTCGATCAAGGCAGCCTTGACTTCCGCACTCAACGCCAGATTTTCCATAGCCAGCCTGGATTCCGGAGTGGCCTGGAACTGTTCCAGCTTGGCGGTGTTGCAAATAATGTCCACAGCATTTTCTACAGAAATTTTACGGATATGAATAACCAGGTCATAAAGTTGGGAATCCGTGGTATTAATACCGTAAAGAAACTGTGACCATTTATTTCGCTGTTCATCATCCTTGACCAGTGTCCGGTAGGCTTCAGATTCTGAAATATTTTTGCGTTGCATTTCCAGCTTCACCCGATCTGTGATGTCGGAAATAATCCGTACTTTCATAACATGGGAAACGCCACTCAGAAAAAAATGGCCGGCCAGACCATGATACACCATGTTGTCTTCTTTCAGCACGTTAAGGAGAGCCGCCCGAATCAGAGCAACGTAGCGCTCCTTGCCGCCGCTGAAACGGTCGAGGATAGACGGAGCGTCATGAATAGCTCTTTCCAGTTTTATTTGAGGAATATTGAACAGCTCTGAAGTATCCAGCAGAATATCCCTGGAAATACAGTCGTACCCAAGCCTTTTGGCAACGCTCTCGGCAACTTCCTTGCCTCTGCTGTAAGATCCTCTGGAAATTGTAATGATCGGCATAAACATGTTCCTTTGTGAAATGAGAGTTAATGATATCTCGCGGATTTCATAAATTTATAAACGGTGACATCTTATTGAATTTTTACAAATTTATCAAGTCTGACGACAAAGGGGTCTTCCCCCTTTCGAGAAAAGACCCCTTCGTCGTTATGATATAAAAGACAGTGACTTTGTAATCTGTTAAAAATTCTCTTAAACTTGGCTGAAACTTTCTTTCAGCATCATGGCGGGTTTTCTGGCTTTCCACATGCCTCCGAGAATGATAGCGGCAGCGACAAGAAGTGCCAGGCACATGAAAAGAAAGCTGATTTTCTCCAAAATAGAGATAGACGCACTTCCAAAAGACATCAGATGCAATTGATTCAGGTATTTGGGGAGTGCAAAAATTCTGCTGACAGCGACCATCAGCATCAATACGCTCATGACGATCTTAATCATGCTTTCCTTGACATAGGTCGTGCCGATAGCACCCAGTTGAACTCCTATCAGTGATCCTCCCAGAATGATCAATACCAGACGGATATCAACCATACCGTGCATGGCCCAGTTGACCGATCCTGCCAGGCCCATCGTAAAAGCGATCACCAGTTCCGATGCCGAGGCAATGATACTGGAGACACCCATCACATAAATCATGCCAGGAACGCCAATAAATCCGCCGACAGCAATGGTGGCCGCCAGCATTCCTGTAGCCAGACCGACAGGAACCGTAAACCAGAATGATATGGTGATATTGGCGCGTTTGAAATGAATCATGGGCGGCAGATGAATCGCCTGAAGCTTCTGTGCAAGAGAAGACACCTTTTCCTGACCTCCGGAAGCCGATGACTTCATGGCATCATACAGGACATAGGAGCCGACAACGATCAGGATAGCGACAAAAGAAAGGCTGACATATAAATCTGAGCCTACAGCTCCCCATTTATTCAGGATGAAATGCTGCAACTGAATGCCTATTTGAACACCTATGCCCGCTGATGCCGCCATGAACAGGCCCAACTTGATATCTACCTGGCCATATTTAAAACGTTTGAAGGCGCCGACCATGGCTTTGGGGAACTTGTGGCACATATTGCTGGCAACGGCTACCGTGCCGGGTACGCCCAGACTCATCATACCGGGGGTTAATACAAATGCGCCACCGGAACCGATAAATCCGCTGACCAGTCCGCCAACAAATCCGACAAAAAACAGAAATGATACGGAAACGATATTGAGATCAATAAACTGTGTAACGTCCATATGCTGCTCCTTTATACATAAGATTCATATCTGGATTGATAAAATTTATTTTTTCAAAAAAAACGGCTTGGAGCTTAGAGCGTCTATATCTTATGAAACGGATTGATATAAGCGTAAGCGCGGGGTCTTTTCTGAAGTTTTTTGCTCTGTCCAATGGATTTGCTGTCGGCCGGCTGCAAAGCGTCTTTTTTTAACGGTTTGATGCCGATCAGCGACCAAAGGCTGCTGGCGAAGGCGCCATGCGCGAATGAAAATACGATCACCGTGGCTACTGGCAGTGCTGCATAAAAACCGCCTTTGGTAAAATAGTGCATGACAGTGTCTGGCTTCCAGAACACCAGGCCATAGAGGCAGGCGGACAGCAGCCCGTATCCTATGGTTTTTTTCAAATCACTTTTGCGTTGTTCCTTGTTTTCTCTGGTCATTGTTGTTCCCTCCAAATCATATGTTGTAGATAAACTGAAAACGGGTATGGTAATATCTTCGGATAGTTGATTTTTCGTATATTCGGAATCCGTCAGCACAAAAACAGTCCGTTTGACGGATTGCAGAAGAAATTCTGCTGCTTTTTCCATGTTTCCTTCCCAAATAGCGTCATTACAGCGGATATTTTTTCGAGCGGCTTTTTGTTTGAAAATACGAAGAGCTTCTTTTGCAGGCCCTCTGGTCACCGTCTCATGAACGCCACTGTTGTCATTGCTTTCCATATTATCGAGGATGGCAACAATGAACAAATCCGATTCAAGCCGTTCAGACAATTGAATGGCGTAATCCGCCAGTACGTCGGTAATGCCGGCAGGCCTTCCGATAACCAGGATTTTCCGCCTTTCTGATGGCGTTATGTTGGACTGCTGTTGAAATAACATGGTATTGATTATTTCCAATGGCTTCTGTTAAGGATACACATCACCATGAATATGGTGTTTGGAAAGATGAATATACAAGAACGGTGCCATAATATTGCTTTATGCTTAACAGGTTGTATTAAGAATAAATATCTTTAAGGAAAGAAAAAACGGCAGAAATCCGGAACCGTTGCATTTTGTAACGCTCCGGCGACAATCTATTTATTTATAAATAAAAACAAATAGATATAAATCGTTACAAAAACATGCGGGATGGTTTCAGAATGCAACACCTGATAGGGGGATAGGATGATTTTTTTTAAAAAATCTGAAAAGACAGAGGAAGAGACAGCCTTGCCGGAATCGGATATTGACAAGCTGCGGGTTGCCGTCCGGCGACAGCTTCCGGAATCCGTTGCCGAAATAGCGATGAAAGAGCTGGATCGGCTGGATAAGACCGACCCTTCGACGCCGGAGTATGGCATTGGACTGAGCTATATCGAATTTCTGACATCGTTGCCCTGGACACATGCAACCAATGATAATCTGGATATCCAACGGGCCGAAACCATCTTCACTTCCCAGCATTACGGACTGAAGCATGTCCGGGATCGTATTCTCGAATTTCTGGCAGTGCGGATACTGTTTAATACCCGTTCGTTTCATATTCTCGTGGTGGACGACGAAGAGATCGCGCGTACGAATCTTGAATATGTTCTGAAAAAAGAGGGCTATCATGTATCCACGGCGGTTAATGGAATGGATGCCCTGGAAAAGATGTCGAGTGCTGAGTTCGACCTGATTCTGACGGACCTGAAAATGGAAAAGATGGATGGCCTTCAACTGGTGGAATCGGTCAAGCGCAGCTCACCGTTTACAGATATCATCATGATCACGGGCTTTGCCACGGTCAGTTCCGCGGTGGATGCTCTCAAAAAGGGCGCTACC
>DAIEFO010000085.1:5869-8466 GCA_027325475.1 Desulfobacteraceae bacterium
CACCGTTTACAGATATCATCATGATCACGGGCTTTGCCACGGTCAGTTCCGCGGTGGATGCTCTCAAAAAGGGCGCTACTCATTATCTTCCCAAACCGGTCAACCTGGATGAATTGAGAGCCACGGTGCGCGATATTCTGGACAGGAAAAAGCGCACACTGATGACGCGAAGTCCGATTCTGTGCTTTTCAGGACCTCCAGGTGTCGGAAAAACCTCTATCGGCAAAGCCATTGCGGAAGCGCTGGAGCGTAAATTTATCCGGCTTTCCCTGGCAGGTTTCCGGGATGAGGCCGAACTGCGCGGACACCGCCGCACCTACGTCGGCGCTATGGCCGGCCGGATCATCAATGAAATTAAAAGGGCTGGCGTTAAAAATCCCGTATTCATGCTGGATGAGTTGGATAAGGTCGGTCAAGATTTCAGGGGGGATCCCGCTTCTGTGCTGCTGGAAATTCTGGATCCGGAGCAAAACGCGCAATTTGTGGATCATTATGTGGATGTGCCCTTCGATCTTTCTGCCGTTATGTTTATCGCAACCGCCAATATGGTGGAAAAAATTCCTGGCCCGCTTTTAGACCGTCTGGAGATCATTCCTTTTTCCGGATATACGGAAAATGAAAAACGGGTCATCGCCCGAAATTACATCGTTCCCCGGCAGCTCAGAAATCATGGGCTCTCTCATGACCGGCTGCTTTTTACTGATGACGCCATTATCCGGGTGATTCGGGATTATACCCAGGAAGCCGGTTTGCGCAATCTTGAACGTGAAATTGCCAACATCTGTCGCAAACTGGCCCGTATCTGTCTGGATAGTCCGGAAAACACTTCGGTAATGAACGTGGATGACCCCTTGGTCGCGCAGCTTCTGGGGCCTCGTAAATACGCCCACGAAATTGCTGAAACGGAAAATCAGATCGGTGTCGCCACAGGGTTGGTGTGGACGGAACAGGGAGGTGAAATCCTTTTTGTAGAGGCCACGATGATGAAGGGCGGTCAGCAGCTTATTTTGACCGGCTCTCTGGGAAACGTCCTTCAGGAGTCCGCCCAGACGGCGCTCAGTTATCTGAGAAGCCATGCGGATGCGCTGAAAATATCCCCCGATTTTTTCAGGGACCATGACATTCACATTCATTTTCCATGTAGCGCCATTCCCAAGGACGGGCCTTCTGCAGGTATCACGATAGCGATGGCGCTGATATCGCTTCTCACCCAAAAACCTGCCCGGCGGGATGTGGCCATGACCGGAGAACTGACACTCAATGGCCGGATTTTACCCATCAGTGGCATTCGTGAAAAAATTCTGGCGGCTCAGCGTGCCGGTATTAAAACTGTTATTTTCCCCCGGCGGAACGATGTGGATATTCATGGTCTGGATTCGGAAGTTTGTGATGGCATGGAAATCGTTCTGGCGGATGATATTCAATCGGTGATTGGCCGTGTTATCGCGTGATCGCCTGAGAGCGGTATTCAGCCCTGACGGATCGGGTTTTCGCGCAGTCTTCCCAGCGAACAGAGAATGCCTGCGACACACAGCAGGCAAAAGCAGATAAGAGCGCTTCTCATGGTCATCAGAAAGGCAGGCTGTGTATCGCGGGTAACCGGATGCCCCTGCATGAATATGGACAGCAGAATCGTGATGGTGGTCATGCTTACCATCATACCCAGAGAACGCATGCTGGCGACCAGTCCGGACGCAACGCCCAGATGTCGCAGCGATACACTGCCCATGATGACGCTCATGTTGGGAGATGAAAACACGGCAAATCCGATGCCCAGAAACAGGAAGACAGCTATCAGCACACTTAAGGATGTATCCGCGGAAATGGTGGCGGCAACGCCCAGGCCTGCGGCGCACAGTGCCATTCCTACCGTTGCGACCCGTGCTGCGGGATAACGATCGGACAGTCTGCCGCTCAACGGCGAGACGATGGTCTGAACAACGGGCTGGATAATGAGAAGCGTACCGGCATGCTGCGGGGACATCCCTTTGACGAATTGCAGGTAGAGGCTGAGGAAAAAAGTGATTCCAAAGGTTGCCGCATAGTTGAGAAGTGCGGCCAGGCTGCTCAGAGCGAACACCCGGTTCTCCCACAGCAGGCGGACATTCAATAACGGATATTTCAAGCGGTTTTCAACAGCAGCGAACAGCCCAAGCCCTGTCACACCCATTCCCAGAAACCACCAGGACCAGTGATGGCCGCTTCCCAGATTGGCGGCGCCGGTGATCAGCAAAATGATGCTGAAAGCATATACCATAGACCCTATCCAGTCAAAAGGCTCTCCTTTGGCTTCAGCCCATTCTCCGCTAAGTTTCCAGCTCACCAGCGCGAAGATACTGACGCCCAGCGGTACGCTCAGGTAAAACAGCGAGCGCCAGCCAAATACCGCGGTTAAAAATCCCGCAATAAACGGCCCGCAGGACAGGCCCGCATACGCTGCCGCCACCGTGATACCCAGCGCTTTTCCCCGCTCTCTGGGAGGAAAGACGGAAACGACGCGCGAAGCGGCTTGAAGCGTCGCAGCGGGCACGTTCTCGAACTCGCACGTCACCACATCGACGCTACCCGCAAACTGCGCGATGGCCTCGCCGTCGGCA